>NZ_JBTNDH010000046.1:0-24077 GCF_054511095.1 Arthrobacter sp. TMN-49
CTCTAAAAAGAAGTGAGACACTCCCGGTCTGGCCACTACTCAGACCGGAAGCGTCTACACAGGTATGAGACATCAATTGTCTACACAGGTATGAGACATGAACTGTCTACACAGGTATGAGACATGACAGCGTCGATTTCGTCGAATAACTGCGACATAGATTTTGTGGGAGGGGCGCTAGCCTGCGCACAACCGCCGGCAGTGTTAGCGCGTGAGTTTCTTGAGGGCGGCAGAGGCGTGGGCGTCGAGGGATTTACCGTTGGCGGCTACGTCCCAGCGCCAGTACAAATCGCCGTTGACCAGGCCGAAGATGCGGGTTGCCGCCGTGTAGTCCTTGGCTCCCGCGCCGCGCATGACGGCGTCGGTGGAAAGCTGGATTTGGGGCCCCTTGATGGCGCCGTAGTACAGCTCGGAAATACCGCCGGGGTGGACAATATTAACCATGATGTCGAAGCCGCCGTCGGCGTTACGCAACGCCTCGACGTCGTCGGCTGTTCGCAGGGCGGGCACAATGTCCGCGGGAATCAGCCCGGGGCCGCCGTCGGCGTCGTTCAGGGTCCGGTCAAGCTGCCAGAAGCCAGTCTCCACGGAGAGGGGGCGCAAAACAGTCCCCTCCTCATCCGTCAGCCATGACTCCGCCGTGTATTGCAGATATGGCAGGCCGTTGGCTTTGAAGGTGACACTCTGGGTGAAGTATTCGGAGTCTTCCTCGCCGGCGCCTAGGCGCCCAGCACCACTCCACGTGCCAAGAAGCCACGACAGCGGCACCAGCTCGGGAATCAGGTCCGAGGGAATTTCAATGGCCATGGCGAATTACTGCTGGCCCTTGAAAAGGCGCCACACCACCAGACCCGCAAACCAGGCCATGGCCACGCCGGCCAACGCCAAAAGGCAAATGAAGAAGATTTCTAAGGCAAGTACGCTCATAGTGCCATCCTACAATGATCTTGACGGGACCCGTGCCGGTGCTAGGACAACAGCATTTTTTCCACGAAATACACTAACGCGCCCATCGACATGACAGGTGCCAGGGCTGCCGCTGCGGAGCCGATGCTGAGCTTCTGGGGCCCTGTCAGTGTCCGCAATCGCCTGAACGCGGCCACGACAGCAGCCACCAGGACACCCAAGATGGTGGCCGGCAGAATACGCATATCTGAGAACATGAGGGCTGCCAGGGGGCCGGCCAATGCTGCCAGGACGATCGCCAAGGGCGCCACCACTCTGTCCGGCCACGGCAGCATGCCAGCCACGAGGGCCACAGCAGTACTGATGGCCACGATGAGTGTCATGCCGGGTTCGCCCAGGAACCTCAACGAGGCCACCCAACCGCAGGCAAACCCCGCCATGGCTACGCCGGCCCCGGCACCCAAGGTGGATTCCAGGCGATGCTTTTGACCTGTTCCGCGAATCAGTTGCACCACCATGACGGCGCCAAACCCCACAGCTATGAAGATGGGCGTCCACACCAGGTAGTCACCGCCCACGGTGAGACCCGCCGTCAGCGCCGAACCCGCTCCGGTCGCGGCGATGACGGTGCCCAGTGTTTTCTTGGCCGGGATCCCCAAATAGTGTGGCCAGCCGTAACCAAAAACTGCCGCCAGGGCAATGCTGACGCCCACGGCATAGCCAAGCCCCAGGTAGTGCCCCGCCACCAGCAACGCTAGGGCAACGATTCCAATTAGACCGGCTGTAGATGACTTCACACATCAATCCTGCCCTATTCTGGCGGTACACTGTGGAGCAACCCTGTGGCGGGAGCGTTTAGTTTTCCGCACAGCCACATATGGGCCTTGTCGGTGGTTCGTCGCTCAAAGATGCGCATTCACAGCACTTTGTTAGGAAGACATGTCGCAGATTCTATTGCTGACCAATAATCACGGGTCATCCGTGGATGTTTTGCCTGCGCTGGAGCTTTTAAGCCATAGCGTTCACATACTTGCCGCCGTGCCAACAGCTTTGCTTGATGCAAAACCAACCGATCTGATCCTGGTCGATGCCCGAAAAGATCTGGTGGGTTCGCGCTCATTGACCCAACTCCTGCGTGCCACTGGGATCAGTGTGCCGTTGCTGCTGGTTCTCACCGAGGGCGGCATGGCTGCTGTCACGGCGTCGTGGGCTGCCGACGACGTCATCCTAGAATCCGCTGGCCCGGCCGAGGTGGAGGCACGGATTCGTTTGGCGTTGACCCGCGCCGCCACTGCCGAGGACGGCACCCGCCCGGAAATCGAGGCGGCCGGGATTGTTATCGATGAGGACAGCTACACAGCCCGCGTTCACGGCACGGCCTTGAATCTGACCTATAAGGAGTTTGAACTCCTGAAGTATCTGGCCCAGCATCCGGGGCGGGTGTTCACCCGCGCTCAGCTTCTCAACGAGGTGTGGGGCTACGACTACTACGGGGGCACCCGCACGGTGGATGTTCATGTTCGGCGGCTGCGCGCCAAGCTCGGCTCCGAGAACGAGAGCCTGATCAGCACCGTTCGCAACGTTGGCTACAGGCTCACGGTTTCACGCCTGCCCGACGGCGATATGGCTGACGCCTAGCGCTGCGGGCTTCGCGCCCCGGCACCATTTCTCGGGGCCGCACAACAAAACAGGCCCGCAGCCATGGCTGCGGGCCTGTTTTTCTTGGTGGAGGACATACGGGTCGAACGTATCGAGGACACCCCACTGGTGCATCCCCCCAGTCAAACTACACACTGTCTTAGGTCTCCCCATCCAGCTGCCCTCAAACTGTATGCCACCACCGTCCCAGCATGCAAACTCGCACCCGTGCCAGGCAGCCATGACGCCGCCGCCAGCCACCGGCGGGGCGGAACTATTCGTTCAGAGTCTCGCGTTAGCTGACGTGGGCCTACTAGGCTGGGGTTATGAGCCCCGCAAAGACTGACAGCTGGCCGGTGACTGTAGTCGCAGGCGCCCCAGACCCTGAGATTCTGCAAGAGATCCAGACGGTGATTGACGCGGCCGAAGACGCCGACGGCAACCCGCCCTTCTCGGAACAAACTTTGGTGGAACTCAAATCCACCCAGGCCGGGCCACACAGTGTCCTGACGCTGCTGACGTACGCCCCCGAGGACGCCTCCCCCACCGTCGGTGAGGACCTGGCCGGCGTGGCCGTTGTGGTCCTTGACGGCACCGAAGGTGTTTTGGAGCTGGTGGTCCACCCGGCCTACCGCAACGACGGCGTCGGCGGCATTTTGGCGGACAAGTTGGTGGACGTGCGTGGGCTGCACGGCATTAAGGCCTGGTCCCATGGTGACCACGAGGCTGCGGCCGATCTTGCCGCCAGCTACGGGTACCGGGCCATTCGCGAACTGTGGCGCATGCGCCTGGTCCGGCAGGCGCATCAGTCCGCGCCTGCCACGGAAAACTACCCCACACCTGAGGGTGTGCACTTGCGAACATTCGTGCCGCAGCAGGACGAGGACGCCTGGCTGGCAGCCAACGCGGCGGCTTTTGCCCACCACCCCGAGCAGGGCTCGTTGACACGCGCCGACTTGCAGGCCCGCATGGACGAGCCCTGGTTTGATCCGGCAGGTTTCTTCCTTGCCGTCAATGCGGCCGATGAGATTCTAGGTTTCCACTGGACAAAAATTCACCCGGCACGCTCGGGCCAGGCAGCCATCGGTGAGGTTTATGTGGTGGGAGTGACACCGGCAGCCCAAGGAATGGGGCTCGGCAAGACCCTGAGCCGGCAGGGCATGGACTACCTGCAAAACGCCGGACTACGTGCCATTATGCTTTACGTTGATGCCGACAATGAGGCGGCAGTGGCGCTATACCGCAAGCTGGGGTTCACCAAGTGGGACTCCTCCGTCATGTACGGGCCCATGTCCGCCTAAACTGCACACGGGAAATTTTCTTTAGCTGTGGCCCAAACTTGTACTGTTGAACCAAAGCACCACCAACTATGAGGACTTGTCGATGAAGCGCGATTACAAGGGATCCGTGAACACCACGGCATCGAACGGCCAGGAACGGTTCTTTTCCGGTGAAGTGCCGGCATCTCGGGCCACCCAGGACAGGATCGAGATCCCGGAGTTTGAGCCCACACTTATTCCGGAGGGCGATATCAGCCCGGACAGGTTCCTTGACCGGGAACTGAGCTGGTTGGCGTTTAACTCCCGCGTGCTCGAACTTGCCGAGGACCCGGATCTGCACCTGCTGGAACGGGTGAATTTCCTGTCCATTTTTGCCTCCAATCTGGATGAGTTCTTCATGGTGCGGGTGGCCGGCTTGAAGCGTCGCATCGCCACCGGCCTGGCCGTGCCCTCCCCTGCCGGGCTCAGCCCGGTGGAGGTGCTGGAACAGATCAGTGACGCCGCCCATGACCTGCAGGCCCGGCACGCGCAGGTTTTTGCCGGCCAGATCCGCCCGGCCCTGGCGTATGAGCACATTCATCTGGTGCGTTGGGAAGAACTGGACGACCCTTCCAAGGTGCAGCTCTCCAGGATGTTTGCCGAGAAGATGTTCCCCATCCTCACGCCCCTGGCAGTGGATCCCGCCCACCCCTTCCCGTACATTTCCGGGCTGTCCTTGAACCTGGCCGTCGTGGTGCGCAACCCCGTCAGCGACAAGGAGCTCTTTGCCCGCGTCAAGGTGCCGGATCTGCTGCCCCGCCTCGTTTCGGTGGACGGGCCCCGGGCCGGCACGGTGCCGGGGCGGGTGGCCCGTTTCATCCCGCTGGAAGAGGTCATTGCCGAGCACCTGGACCAGTTGTTCCCCGGCATGGAAATTGTCGAACACCACTCATTCCGGGTTACCCGCAATGAGGACCTGGAAGTTGAAGAGGACGACGCCGAGAACCTCCTGCAGGCGTTGGAGAAGGAACTCCTGCGGCGCAAGTTTGGGCCGCCCGTGCGCCTTGAAGTGGCCACCGACATCAACCCGAGCATCTTGGCGCTGCTGGTGCGTGAGCTGGATGTGAACGAAACGGAAGTTTATTCACTGCCGGCACCGTTGGATCTGCGTGGCTTGTCCATCATTGGCGCCATCGACAGGCCCGACCTGCGCTACCCCAAGCACGTCGCGCACACCTCCCGCGACTTGAACGCCTCCGAAACGTCCAAGGCGGCCAACGTCTTTGCCGCCATGCGACGTCGTGACATCTTGTTGCACCACCCCTATGACTCCTTCTCCACCTCGGTTCAGGCGTTCCTGGAACAAGCCGCCGCCGACCCGAAGGTCCGCGCCATCAAGCAGACCCTGTACAGGACATCGGGCGACTCCCCCATTGTGGATGCCCTGGTCGATGCCGCCGAAGCCGGCAAGCAGGTGTTGGCCCTGGTGGAGATCAAGGCCCGCTTTGATGAGCAGGCCAACATTTCCTGGGCCCGCAAGCTCGAACAGGCCGGCGTCCACGTGGTGTACGGCATTGTGGGCCTGAAAACCCACTGCAAACTCTCCCTTGTGGTGCGCCAGGAACAAGACGGCTTGCGCCGCTACTGCCACATTGGCACGGGCAACTACCACCCCCGCACGGCCCGGTACTATGAGGACTTGGGCCTGCTCACGGCTGACAACCAGGTGGGCGAGGACCTGACCAAGCTGTTCAACCAGCTCTCCGGATACGCGCCCAAGACCACTTTTGAGAGGCTGCTGGTGGCTCCACGGTCGGTCCGTTCTGGCTTGATTGAGCGCATCGACGCCGAGATCGCCAATAAGAAGGCCGGCCGGCCTGCCCAGGTACGCATCAAGGTCAACTCCATGGTGGATGAAGCCATCATCGACTCCCTGTACCGGGCTTCCCAGGCGGGCGTGGACGTTGGCGTGATTGTGCGCGGTATCTGCTCCTTGCGTCCCGGGGTTCCCGGGCTCAGCGACAACATCACAGTCCGTTCAGTGCTGGGCCGCTTCCTGGAACACTCACGCGTGTTCACGTTTGCCAATGCCGGGAACCCGATGGTCTACATTGGTTCAGCTGACATGATGCACAGGAACCTGGACCGCAGGGTTGAGGCGCTAGTCCGGCTCTCCAACCGGGAGGACATTGCAGAGGTCAACTCGCTCCTGACCCGTTATCTGGATTCGGGGACGGCCAGCTGGCATCTGGACAACGACGGCGAATGGTCACGGCACCATCTCGACGGTGAGGGCAAGCCCCTCCTTGACATCCAATCCTGGCTGCTTGCCAGCCGTTCACGCCAGCACTCAAAACTGCACCGGTAATGCGCAGCGCTGAACACCTCGAGGTGCCGGTAACAGATGGCACCGAAGTCTCCATCTATGCAGCCGGCGCGCTGTGCTGGCGGGTGAAGAAGAAGAAGCTCGAAGTGCTGCTCATTCACCGGCAGCGCTATGACGACTGGTCGTGGCCCAAGGGCAAATTGGACAAGGGCGAAACGCTCGCTGAATGCGCTGTGCGTGAAGTCTTTGAAGAGGTGGGTCTGCTCATCACCTTGGGCATCCCGCTGCCTTCCATTCGCTACGCCGTGAAACCTGGCACCAAGGAAGTCCACTACTGGGCTGCGCCGGCGGATGACATGCCGCCCATCCCGGACGGCAAGGAAGTGGACGCCATCATTTGGTGCAGCCCCAACAAGGCGCGCGGGCTGCTTTCGAACCCCTCCGATGTGGAGCCGTTGGAGGCACTGGTGACCGCGCATGAGGCCGAAACCCTGGAAACGTGGCCACTGTTGATCATCAGACACGCCAAGGCCAAACCACGTTCGGCGTGGACGCGGGCCGAAGGTGAACGCCCCCTGGCGGCAACGGGCAAACGCCAGGCGTTGTATTTGCAGCGTCTGCTGATGGCCTGGCGTCCGGGCAAGGTCTACACCAGTGGCTGGATGAGGTGCATATCGACCATCTCCCCTTACGCACAGGCCACCAAGGCCAAGGTAAAAGTGGTGCCGTGGTTGTCGGAGTCCGACCACAAACGGCATCCGGCCAAGGCCGCCTCGGTGGTTGAAAAGCTGCTGACCAGGTCAAGTGCCGCGGCCTTGTGCACCCACCGACCTGTCATGCCAACAGTTCTGGCCACCTTGGCCGGACACATGTCCGAGGATCTCGCCCGAGTGCTTCCCGTCCTGGACCCGCACCTGTCCCCCGGTGAAGTCCTGGTCGCCCATGTTTCCGTCGCGGACCCTGGCACGATCGTGGCTCTGGAGCAGCACAAGCCCTACGAGGACTGACCCTGCACTCGCGGACGGCTGCGATCAACACTTCTCCCCCGCGGCGACGCGCCCGCCCGGGGCATTTCGGTCCGCCGGCGTGTCCCGGGCGTAGCAATTCGACACGTTTTTCCCCATTAACGGCCCCTGGTACGTAACATTAGAGCGAATAGAGGATTTCGCTTGCCAACGTCGCCGTAAAGGATATATAGCATGCCGTCACTTGATTCTTTGCCAGTCCTGGACTTCTCCGCGCTCAGTGCGGGCCCTGAGCAGGCCTCCGCGTTTCGAAACGATCTGCGTGACGCCATGCATGAGGTTGGGTTCTTGTACTTGACCGGCCACGGCATACCCCAGGAGCTCACGGACTCCATACTCTCTGTGTCCCGCCAATTCTTTGAGCTCCCCGAGGACCAGAAGCTCGCCATGGAGAACACGCACAGCCCGCAATTCCGCGGCTATACCCGCGTAGGTGGCGAACTCACGGACGGGGCCGTCGACTGGCGCGAGCAGATTGACATCGGCGTTGAACGTGACACTGTACAACGCGGCGACGGTGTGCCGAATTACTGGCGCCTGGAAGGCCCCAATCTGTGGCCGGCGGGACTGCCCGAAATGCGCAGCATCGTCTCCGAATGGACCGAGCGACTCAGCACCATCTCGCTGGAACTTCTGCGGGCCCTGGCACTCTCCCTGGGTGCGCCCCAGGACACCTTCGATGCCGCCTTCGCGGCCCAGGCATTCCCCGTGCTCAAGATTGTCCGCTACCCGGGCGAATCCGACCCCGACCCCATCCAGGGCGTGGGATCACACCGCGACGGCGGCGTGCTGACACTGCTGCTCGTCGAGCCCGGAAAGGGCGGGCTGCAGGTGGAGTATCAGGGAACATGGATCGATGCACCCCCGATACCTGGCACGTTCGTGGTCAACATTGGCGAGATGCTTGAGCTGGCCACGAACGGCTATCTCAAGGCCACCTTGCACCGGGTCATCTCCCCGCTTCGGGGCACCGACAGGGTCTCCCTGCCGTTCTTCTTCAACCCTGCACTCGATGCGACCATGCCCCAGCTCGCTGTTAGCCCGGAATTCCAAGCCAAGGCCCGGGGGCTTTCGGCCGACCCAAGCAATAGCCCCATCCTGCAGACGTACGGAGACAACGCCCTTCGCTACCGGCTCCGGGCCCACCCCAATGTTGCCGCCGTTCACCATGCCGATCTGCTGACGGACTGAGACGCCCCCTGCGGTAGCCGCACCCACTAACGTCCTTGCCGGGACAATTGGTGTTCTTGTCGCGATTGCAACGTATCTGGCGCTACGGGTGTTCGTGTGGACCAGGGTCCAGGAAACGTCGCGTGAGCACATCCGCAATCATGCCTGGTGGACGGGCGTCATCGCCTGGGCGCTCAGCAGCCTGACCGGCGCTACCCAAGCAGGGATTTACGATCCCGGCCAGCTCCACTTCAATCACTGGGCTGCTGTCCCGTGGGTTGCGATCATGGTCCCCTCGGCAGCCGTTGTTGCCGTCCACGCCCTGGGGCAAGAGTCCTGGCCGGCGCCAAAGGCCGCCACCAGGGTGGCTCTCCTTCAATACCGCCGGGCCCGTGACTACGTTCAGCCGGCTCTTGGATGGACGGCCGTAGGCGTCGTTGCCCTGACCGCCGTCGTCATGGCCGCTTTATTTTTTGCGCCCGGGCACGTCCCCAGCGAAACCGCTCAGTCAGACATGCCCCACTACGGCAGGGTTCCGGGGTACGTGCTAGCCACCGCATTGACGGCAGCACTGGCAATCCTTGTGGTGGGCACCGTGTTGGTCATGCGGCTCATTGCATCACGCAGGTCATTGGCAGCCCTGTCTCCGGAACACAACAAAACCCTGCGGATCATTGGCATGAACCGCCTCCTGCGGGTTTCAACGACTGTCGCATCGGGCTTGGCAGCCGTTGCCGGAAACCACCTGGCCCAACCCGCGCCGGGCTCGGGGCCTCCAGCGGGGGCGAATTGGACTGAGGTGCTCAATGGGGTGGTTCTGATCGCCATGCTGGTGTGGAAGCCGCCGGTCCTTGAGGCTTCGGCGACGTCCGCCGCGGGGACCAACGCCTTGCTTCACCCCAAGACTTCCGCGTCATCTGCCGCCGACGACGGTCCTGCCGCTGCCAGATTCACCAACTCCGCCAGCGCGGCGGTCCTTGCCGCTGTTGTTGTGGGTGCAGTGCTGGGCCACGCCATGCGAGATTACCTTGGTGTGACGGGAGTCGTGGGCATGTCGGCAGTGCTTGTTCTGCTGACATATCTGCTATTGGAATTCATTCTGCGCCGCAACTATGCAACTCCCGGCACCCCGCGCAGCACATTGCGGGTCCTGCTCCCCTGGCCGCTGTACTGTGCTCTTGCGGTGGCGGCCGTTGGGCTGGTTCTGGCCGTGGTGCACGCCTGTGGTGTGGCCAGATCCGGGGCCGCGAACACCTGGGACGGATCTGGCAGCCCCGAAGCCCTGTATGTGGTTCCCGCCG
The DNA here is from genome assembly GCF_054511095.1 of Arthrobacter sp. TMN-49. Classification (NCBI taxonomy): domain Bacteria; kingdom Bacillati; phylum Actinomycetota; class Actinomycetes; order Micrococcales; family Micrococcaceae; genus Arthrobacter; species Arthrobacter sp. TMN-49. The sequence goes on from NZ_JBTNDH010000046.1 coordinate 9,626, forward strand.
TCACGGCCCTGGTCCTTCTTGCTGTTGGCCTTGCTGCTACGGGACTTATCCTCACGCGGCCGGGGTTGTCGAACGCGTCCCCCTCCTTGGACAGGACCCTGCGCCGCCGTTCCTTGTTTCGTATCGCCCGGACGGTCACCGGTGGTTGGTACGCCATCCTTGGGCTGCTTTTGATCATGGTTCCCGTGGCGCCCGATCCCAACCCGCTGGTGCCCCGCCTTGAATCCGACTTCTTCGGCGCCCTGTGCCTTGCCGCTGCCGTGCTTGTGACTATCTACCCCATGCGCGGCCTCACCCCGGCGGACTTTACGGCGCACACAGCCGCGGGTCGCCCCGCTGCCGCCACGGTGGGCCAGTAGTTCACCGTGGCAGCACGCATAGTCATTGATCTGGGCGCCGCAACTCCGCCGTATGAGCAGGTGCGGGCCCAAATAGCGTCGCTCATTGCCGTTGGCGAACTGGCGCAGGGCGCCCGCCTGCCCACTGTGCGCAGCTTGGCGGCCGATCTTGGCGTTGCCGTCGGCACCGTGGCCCGGGCGTACAAGGAACTCGAAGCCGCCGAGTGGGTCGCCACGAATCGCAGGCAGGGGACGACTGCGTCCGCACGCGACTCGGGGGCGCCCGGGGCTGGACCAGCGGATTCGGCCCGGGCCCCAAAGGAGGTGATGGCCGCCGTCGACCATCTCCTAGCGGCGGGCAAAACTGCCGGACTGGACGGCAAAACCCTCATTTCGCTGCTGCAGGGCAGGATGACGCAAGCTGCGTCACGTTCCACGGGTTCATCACCACCAGCCCAGTAGACTTGTGCGCGTGACTATTCTGACCCCTTATGAGGACCTGCTGCGCGACGTGTCGGCCAATGGTGTGGCCAAGCCGGATCGCACCGGAACCGGCACCCGCAGCGTTTTTGGCCGGCAGCTGCGCTTTGACCTGAGCGAGAGTTTCCCGCTGATCACCACCAAGCGCGTGCACTTCAAATCCGTGGCGCTGGAACTTCTGTGGTTCCTGCGGGGTGACTCAAACGTGGGGTGGCTGCAGGAAAACGGTGTCAAAATTTGGAATGAATGGGCTGACGACGCCGGCGAACTGGGCCCCGTCTATGGCGTCCAGTGGCGCTCCTGGCCCACCCCGGACGGCGAGCACATCGACCAGATCAGCCAGGTCATGGAGTCTTTGGCGAGCAATCCGGACTCGCGCCGGCACATTGTGTCGGCCTGGAATGTTGGCGAGCTGAAAAACATGGCGCTGCCACCGTGCCACGCCTTCTTCCAGTTCTATGTTGCCCCCACCGAGGATGGCCGGGGCAAGCTCAGCTGCCAGCTTTACCAGCGCTCTGCCGACACTTTCCTGGGCGTGCCGTTCAACATTGCCTCCTACGCACTGTTGACCATGATGGTGGCCCAGCAGCTAGACATGGAGCCGGGTGAATTCATCTGGACCGGCGGCGACGTGCACATCTACGACGACCATCTGGAACAAGTCGCCGAGCAACTGTCCCGCGAGCCGTACCCGTACCCGCAGCTGCGTTTCACGCGCAAACCGGAGTCGATCTTTGACTACTCCTTTGACGATTTCGAGCTGGTCAACTACCAGCACCACCCCACGATTAAGGCACCGATCGCTGTATGAGTGAGACACCTTCCATCCCCACCGTTTACCGTTTCAGCCAACCCATTGTTGGCATGATCTGGGCGCAGACCAACGGTGGCGTCATTGGTGCTGACGGCGGCATGCCCTGGCATTTGCCGGAGGACATGGCGCACTTCAGCCGCGTCACGAAAGGCCACCCCGTGGTCATGGGGCGGCGCACCTGGGAATCGTTCCCGGACAAGTACCGCCCGCTACCCGAGCGCACCAACATTGTGGTGACCCGCCAGCAGGGGTGGGCGGACACGCCTGAGGCACGTGGCGCCGTCGTGCGCGACTCCGTTTCCGAGGCTCTGGCGGAGGCCCGGCTCGCCCCCGGCAGCAACGAGGTGTGGGTCATTGGCGGTGGGCAAGTTTACGAACAGGCCAAGGAACACTGCAATGTTGCAGTTGTGACAGTTATCAACTCGGATGTGCCCGGCGACACGCTGGCGCCGACCCTTGGCCAGGGCTGGTCCCTCCGTGGGGCCTCGCCGCTGGAGGGTTGGCATACAGCCAAGAACGGCACCGAGTACAGAATCACCCTGTGGGCCACGGGCGACACCGAGTTTCAGGCGGAATAGCCACCATGGGGAGTCCGCCCCATCGCGGCAAGTTTCGGCCGCCGCTAAGCTCAAGATGAACTTGCACCTACTTTTGTCCCCCACCCTCCGGAGCCACCATGTCTGAAATGTTGGGCGCTGATGTTGAAGAACTCCGCGCACTGGCCAAGGAATTCTCGGGCAAATCCCAGTCCCTCAGCCAGGCGCAGCGGCTGATCGACGGCGCCGTGAACCAACTCCCGCGTTACTGGCAGGGTCCGGACGCACAGCGCTTCGCTGCGCAGTGGCGCGGCCAGCACCGCGGCATCATTTCCCGCACGGCCGGCATGTTGGACGAGACGGCCGAACAGCTCAAGACCAACGCCACCGAGCAGGAAAAAGCCAGCTCGGTGGCCAGTTTGAGCGGGCCATCCGGCGGACCCGGGGCGGCCGGCTCCGGACCGGCCGGGGACGATGGCGACAAACCATTCTGGGCATACGACCCCAACGGGAATTGGTTTGACAACTACGTCAAACGCCCCTGGGACATCTATAAGTTTGTGCCGGACACCCTAACGACGGCCCGGAACATCGCCTTCACCGGCGACCTCCTGCTGCACGCCAAGGATTTGAAGGCGGCGTGGGGAACACCGCGCGCCGTTTCCGCATTCCTGGACACCCGCTGGTTCAACATGGGGCCCACCACCAAGTTCCTCAACAACGGCGGGGAACTGCTGCAGAGCGGGAAATTCGCTGAATCTCTCGCCACCAGCCCGGGCATGGCAAGCGCCATCAAGGGACTCGGAAAAGGCCTCGGTTGGGCCGGCGTTGGAATCGACGCGGTCTCCGGGATTAACAAAATGGCTCATGGCAATATCATCGGTGAAGGCTACAAGGATGGTGACATTGGTGGCAACATCAAGGCCGCCACCGATTCCGGCGCCGCAGACCTCGTAAGGGCAGGGATCGGCATTGCGGCAATGGTCCCAGGACCGCAGCAGCCTTTTGCAATTCTCGCAGCCGGCGCCATAGCCGTCTACGACAATTGGGACAAGATCGAGGCCGGGGCACAATGGCTTGGCGAGAACGGCCCCAAGGCAATCGAGGCAGTGGGCGACTTCGCGAATGGCGCCGCCAAGAATACGGTAGATGCCATCAGCAATGTCGTGAAGGACCCAGGCAAGCTACTGCCGTGGAATTGGTGATTTCACAAATGAAAAAATCCGCTGTAACAATTGAGGGAGACCTAGCATGACCGTAAATGAGTCCATGGGCGGATTTGGCATCGCCGAAATCCAGTACATGCTGTCCCGTTTCCAGAATCAACCGGCCGCCGTTGCTGCTGCCACTCTTCAGGCGGAATATCCCGCCGAAAACAAGGACATGCTACTGGCCGGTGCTTCTTCCCTGCTGGCCCGCGGTCTGCTAGTTGCCGAGGACGGCGAGAACATGTCGCCTCAGGGACTGGCCGCGGCGGCACTCTACGCACTGGGCAACTCGACCCGTTGGGTATCCATCGCTTTCACGTCTACTGGGCAGGGCGCCGGCGTCGTTTATCTCCTCAACAATGAGGTCAATCTCATGATGCAGGGCCGCGGTTTGGGCGGCTGGTTCGCCTCGGCACAACAGGCCGATGCGGATTTGGCAGCCAGCTGGCTGGAAATGGCCGCACTGTTTGCCAAGGACAATGAAAACGCCGCCATCATCTTTACGGCCACAGATGAAGAAGGCAATCTGAGTAATGTCGCGCTGCGGACCTGCTCGGGCGGATGGGAAGCGGCCTCAGGTACTGGTTCCGCACCAACAGTCCAAATCCCCGGCGTCTTCAGCGACGGCGAAGTCCATACACTCCTGGCCGCGAAGTTGCTGGGCAAGCAATGACCAACACACCGCAGGACAGCCAGGGCGAAGCCTACGAGCCGCACCACAACAACCTCATCCGAGATCGCAAGAAGATGCGGAGCCAATACGGCCCCTATTCCTACACGCGCGGACTGTATGTCAACGGATCCGAGACACCCCTCAAGCCAAAAAACATCCGGATTCAAAGCTCCATCCCGATCCTCTTTGCGGCGGCTTCCGTTGTCTGCGCCATATGGTTCTTTGTTGCCAGCGAATACCCCGCTGGCGGGTACGTGATGTTTGGCTTTGCCGCTGTATGCCTATTGCTTAGCTGGGTCGGGTTCCGGACCGCCCGGCTCCGCGCGAAATGGGAACGCGAGAATCCTGAACTGGCGAAGAACATTAAGTACTGACGAACACACGAACGGCATCGGCAGCAGACAATCAAGTCCAAGGCAGACCGGGACCAGCACTGGCACCAGAATCAGGCCGACAAGCGCGAGAAGCATGAGCAGCGCCTGTTGCGGGACCAGCACGCCATGGCGTGGCGCGATGCGGCAGTTGCCAGCGGCCAAAAACGTTACCTGGCACGGACCAACAACGGCGAGCTGGTCAGCTACCTGCGGGAGGAATATGGCGCGGCGCGGGGCCACTCCAACCTGGTCGTCCAAACCGTGTGGGGCTGGGTGGTCCTGACGGCAACCATGCTGTTCATGGTCGTCGTGATGGTCTGCGCCATGGTGGGCAGCGTCCTCGATGGCGCCGGCGGCATGCACGGGAGTCTGTGGTTCGGGCTCGTATTTTCCCTGCTCATGTTGCTGTTTGTGGGCCGCTATCTGGTCATCGAGGCCAAGGCCACTATTTTGCGCCGGCAACGGGGGCTCCCCACACCGTCGGGCGACACCCTCCCGCGGTGGTGCGAAACGGCGTCGCACTTGTTCGCAGGATGAAACGGACTTCTGTCGATTTGCCCCACACTACTAAGCTGGGATTCATGACCATTAACAGTATTCCTTCCGTCGGCCTCGTTGGCTGGCGCGGTATGGTCGGTTCCGTTCTGTTGCAGCGCATGCAGGACGAAGGCGACTTCGGCGATATCAACCCCGTGTTCTTCTCCACCTCCAACGCCGGCGGCAATGCCCCGGCGATTGCAGGCTCCGGCGACGCCGGCACCCTCGAAGACGCCTTTGATATTGATACTTTGGCCAAACTTCCCATTATTGTCACCGCACAGGGCGGGGACTACACCAAGCGTGTGCACACCGAGCTGCGCGGTCGCGGCTGGGACGGCCTCTGGCTCGACGCCGCCTCCACCCTGCGCATGAACGACGACTCCATCATTGTGTTGGACCCCATCAACCGCAGCGTCATCGACGCAGGTCTGGCCAGTGGTGTGAAGGATTTTGTGGGCGGCAACTGCACTGTTTCCTGCATGCTCATGGGCCTGGGCGGATTGTTCAAGAACGGCTTGGTCGAGTGGGGCACGTCCATGACATACCAGGCTGCCTCCGGTGGCGGGGCTCGCCACATGCGAGAGCTCCTGAACCAGTTCGGCACGCTGAACTCCGAGGTTTCCTCCGAACTGGACAACCCGGCGTCGGCCATCCTTGAAATTGACCGCAAGGTCCTCGCGCACCAGCGCGAAGGCATCGACTCATCGCAATTCGGCGTGCCGCTGGCCGGTTCACTGATCCCCTGGATCGACGCCGATTTGGGCAACGGCCAGTCCAAGGAGGAATGGAAGGCCGGGGTTGAGACCAACAAGATCCTGGGCACCTCCGACGCCAACCGCGTGATCATGGACGGCCTGTGCGTGCGCATCGGCGCCATGCGCTCACACTCGCAGGCGCTCACGCTCAAACTCCGCGAGGACCTCTCAGTGGCGGAGATCGAATCCCTGCTGGCCAACGACAACGAGTGGGCCAAGGTGGTGCCCAACACGAAGGAAGCTTCCATGGCCGACCTGACTCCCGTGGCAGCCTCCGGCACCCTGGAGGTCCCCGTGGGTCGCATCCGCAAGATGGACATGGGCCCCGAGTACATCAGCGCGTTCACTGTGGGCGACCAGCTCCTCTGGGGTGCCGCCGAGCCGCTGCGCCGCATGCTGAAGATCGCCACCGGCACGCTGTAACGCCTTCTCTGGGTCTCGACGGGCTTGACCACCGGTGGTCAAGCCCGTCGAGACCTTTGTTATTTGCTGAGGAATTTGGCGTAAGCCTTCGCCGACTTCTCCAGTGCCCTGTCCTGGTTTGGGGTCAGCTCGCCAAATATTTGTGGGAGCACGACGCCGGCCACTTCCCTTTGCTTCTCGGCCGCCCCTTGCGCCTTGCGCCACGTCCCGGCCACCTGGCCGCCTGTCACTACCGTGGCCTTGAACATGCCGTTGTTTCCGGGGACTGTCAGCGGGGCTTGCTCGGGCGCCAGCGCAGCACTGCGGTCCGTGTAACCCAGCAGGAACTCGTCAAAGCCCGGCAGCAGGAGCACTGAGCGGGCCCCGGGGACCGTGCCGCTGAGCAGCTCAGCCGTCTCCCGTGCCAGCCAGTAGCTGACGCCGTTGCACTCCACTGTGGCCAACCGGTCCCTGACATGGTCCAGCCCTGCGTTGATGTCCTTGATGGTTAGTTTGGACCACCATTGAAAGTCCTTGAGGGTTGCAGGGCCGTGGCTGCGGAAGTAGCGCAGGGCCAGTTCGGCCAGGGCTTCCCCGCGGTCCGGTGTGCGCGGATTCTTGATCCACTCCTCCGGGCTGACGTAGAACTGGGTGTTGCCGTTGCCGGCACTGTTGATGGGTCCCTGGACCAGGGTCCCTTCGAGGCAGAGCAGAAACAGGAAGTGATAGCCGCGCTGGGCCTGTGTTGCCTGGCCTGCCAGCTCAAACGCGGCGACCAGTTCATCGCGCGTAACCCGCCCGCCCTGCTGTTCCAGCAGCGCAAGGGCGAGCCCGCGCACCTGCTCCACATCCGGCGTCGCAATCCCCAGCTGGCGGTGGCGGGTGGCCTGGCCCTTGACCATGCGCTCCGCCGTGAGTGCGAGGATCCAGCCCAGGTCCTCGGCCGGCGTGACGTGCAGCGTGCCGCGCAGGGCGCATGACCGGACAATCGCGCCCCTGTTGAATGCTGCCTCCACATCGGCACGCGTGCTCCCCGGTGCCCGCAAGCCAATGGACCACAGCGCACCGGGGAAGTCCTGCCCCTGGAGTGCCGTCAGTGAACGCACAACGTCCACCGGCCCCGGGCTGGGACTGGTGGACGTGGACAGGATTCCCTGGCCGGCAAGACGCAGCCGGGCCAAGATTGCGGGTGTGACGCGGGGGCTCATGACCCCAATCTATCCCGCACAGAACTGGCCCGCAGAAATCGCCGAAAAATCAACGATTTCCGTCAATTTTCGGCGTTTTCTGCGGGCCAGTTGCTGGGCCCACGCGCCCGAGGGGACCGCCGCGGGGGCCCACAGCTGCGAGGGACCCGCCACGAGCTTGCGAGTGGTGGGAGCAGCTGGGGGCTAGCGGGCGGTGCGCATGTTTGCCGTGATGGGGCATTCGAACGGATCGCGCTGGCCCAGGCCTACACGGTTCAGGTAGCGCATGACGATCATGTACGACTGGCCCAAGGTGGTCTCGGTGTACGTGATGTTCCGCTCTGCACAGTACTCGCGAACCATGGGCTGTACGGCCCTGAGGTTTCGGGAGGACATGGTCGGGAACAAGTGGTGCTCGATCTGGTAGTTCAGTCCACCCATAGCCACATCAACCCACTTGCCTCCGGTGATGTTGCGGCTCATGAGGGTCTGGCGGCGCATGAAGTCAATCTTGACGTCCTTGGGTACCAGCGGCATACCCTTGTGGTTCGGGGCGAAGGAGCCGCCCATGTACAGGCCGAGTGCCATGATCTGCACGACGATGAACGCCAGGCCGATGGCCCAACCCAGGTACCAGATGGTGAATGCCGGCAGCAGCACGAGGCGGACGAACAGCAAAGCGATCTCAGCCTTGCGTTCGGGCACGATCTGCTTGCGGTCCAGGACACGGCCCAGGGCCGAGATGTGCAAGTCCAGTGCGGCAAGAGTCAGCAGCGGGAAGAAGAAATAGCCCTGGCGGCGAGCGAACCACTTGGCAAAGCCCTTGCGCTTGGCAGCGTTTTCCGGGTCAAACACGAGGGCGCCGGGGTCGATGTCGCCGTCGACGCCAATCTTGTTCGGGTTCAGGTGGTGCTTGCCGTGCTTGTTCATCCACCAGCCGTAGGACAGGCCCACGAAGAGGTTGCCAGCAATGCGGGCCAGCCACGCGTTCTTCTTGGCCGAGGCAAAGACCTGGCGGTGGGCGGCGTCGTGCGAGATGAACGCGGTTTGCGTACACATGAACGCGAAAAGTACGGCCGTGACAAGTTGCCACCAGCTCTGCCCCAACGTCAGGAACAAGGCAAATACGGCCAGGTAGCCGATGCTCTGGCGGATGATCCGAATGACGTACCACTTGACGTCGCGCTCCATCAGACCTGTCGCACGCACCTGCTCGGTCAGCTGGATGAAATCGGTGACGTGGCGGTCCCGTGCCGGGCGTTTTCTGGCTGCCTTGGTGAGAGTTTCGCTCTCGTCCAAGACATCCGGGCTATCAAGTGTTGCCGACGACATGGGTTCTCCTCGTGCTGGACGCCCTAAAAGAGGCGCCGAGCTAATAGAAAGTTCAGATCTTTTCATTAACACTAGGGAAAACCCCCGCGGAGCACATCACGCTAGGGAGCCGTCTTGACCCCCTACCCCGGTATGGGGTCGCACGCCCCAACGGCCCCCAACACGATCAGCCTGTTAGAGCGTGCAGCCCACCAGCACCGGTTCCGGCACCAAAGTGATGCCGAATTCGCGGACGACGCCGTCCCGAACCTCCCGGGCAATCGCCAGGATATCCTCGGCGCTTGCCCCGCCACGGTTGGTGATGGCAAGGGTGTGCTTGGTGGAGAGGCAGGCGCGGGGTGGACTCCCGGCGTCGGCCATCTGGGCGGACGCCTCCCCCAACTGGCCGTAACCCTTGGTGAACCCGGCATGTTCAATGAGCCACGCGGCGCTGAGTTTGACGAGCCCGCCCGCCGGGTAGCGCGGCGCATCGGCCGGAAGCGTCGCGGCCACGTCAGCGTCAACGATGGGGTTGGTGAAGAAGGACCCGGTGGAAAAGGTGTCCCGGTCTGAGGGGTCCAGCACCATGCCCTTGGAGGTGCGGAGAGCCAACACGGCCCGGCGAACGTCCAAGGAATTCGCCCGCTGGCCAACCTCAACACCGAGTGTGCGGGCCAGTTCACCGTACTTGATGGGTGCGCTCATTCTGCCCAACAGGAGCTGAAACTCGACGCTGAGCACGACGTAGCGCGGGGATCCGTTAACTGTGGTGGCCTTGAGTAGGGATTCCCTGTAACCGAACGCCAGTTCGGCGCGGCTGAACGTGTGGACAGCGTTCTTCTCCCTGTCCCAGGTCCGCACCGAGGCGATGGTTTGGGAGACGTCGCAACCATAGGCCCCCACATTTTGCACGGGCGTGGCGCCGGTGCTGCCCGGGATACCGGAAAGTGCCTCCAGCCCGCTCCAGGCGTGCAGGACACTCTGGTGCACAAAGTCATCCCAGTCGTGGCCCGCCTGGACCACAACGGAGGCGCCGCCACAGGAATCCTGCGAATCAACTGCATAGCCCTGGCTGGCAATTTTCACGACAGTGCCGGCAAAGCCGTCGTCGGAGATCACCAGATTGGAGCCGCCGCCAAGAATCAGCAGCGCCTCACCGGCGTCGTCCGCTGCCTTAACGGCGGCAATGATTTCCGCCTCGGTGCTGCCCACCACGTAGTTCCTGGCGGGGCCGCCCACTTCAAGGGTTGTCAGGGAACTCAGAAACTTTTGCTCATTCACCCTTCCACATTAGCCGCACTGCGCGCCTTGCCTGTGTCATCTAGATACTTCGGTTTGCGCACAGCAGGTGTCAGGAAGAACGCCACCACCAGCAGACCCAGCACGGCCAGCAGCGAGTGCAGCACGCCCACATGCTCAGCGAGCAGGCCCAGCAGCGGCGGCCCACCCAGGAACGCGCCGTAGCCAACAGTGGAAACCACTGAAACGCGGGCAGCGGCGTGCTCCGGGTCGTCGGAGGCAGCCGACATGGCCACCGGGAAGCCCAGGGCAGAACCCAGACCCCACAGCACGAGGGCACTCAAGGCGATTTCAGCCGAGGGGGCGAACACAAACAAGCCCAGTCCCACAATGGCCAGTGCGGCGCCGGTCCGGAGCACCACCACGCGTCCGTGCCTGTCCAGGAGCCCGGTACCGGCAAAGCGGCCAATGGTCATCGCTGAAACGAAGATGCCGTAGCCGATGGCACCAATGGAGTCCCTGGTGCCATAGTCGTCCACCAAAGCCAGGGCCACCCAGTCCCCGGCCGCGCCTTCGGCCAGGCCCAGACCCAGCGCCAGGGCGCCGAGCATCAAGGTGCGCGGATCCCGCCAGGCGGCGGCAATCTTGGCCTTGCCCGAACGTTTTGTCGCCGCAGCCGCCTTGGCATTGTGGTCTTCGACGCTCGATGCGGTGATGATGGGGATGGGGCCGGTTCCCGGCACAGCACTAGATTCACCGAGGTCAACTATTGCCGCCGTGGGTGTGAGCCTGTCCGCCTGGTAATAGCCGGTGCCTATCAACACGGCGACGCAGACGGCCACGGCCACCGCCGACAGGTGCACCGCCACGGGCAGGTGAATGGACGCTGCCAGCGCCCCCAAGCCGGCCCCGGCCACTGTGCCAATGCTGAACGAGCCATGGAGGCGCGGCATGATGTGCCGCCCCAGCGCCCGCTCAACAGCCGCACCTTCAATATTTGAGGACGTGTTCCAACTGCCCGTGCCAAGACCCACAATCACCAGGCCGGCGCCCACCACAACGGACTCCCCGAACACTGTGGCGCCCAGGCCGATGACAATGACGCCAACGGTCTGGATGATGACGCCAAGCCTTGAGGTCAGTTTGGAGCCCAGGCGCAGCACTATCAAACCGGAGGCCGCCACCGAGACAAACGATCCCAAGGACATGCACAGCAGCATCAGCCCAACCTGGCCCGCACTCAGACCAAGGTCGTCACGGATGGCGGGAATACGCGAAACCCAGCTGGCGAAGACCAGCCCGGAGCCGGCGTAAGCGGTGACTACACCGTTACGCCAGGCAGCGACTTGATTCACCTCAAGCGGACCGTGGCTTGTGCCTTGACCAAAACTTTCTGCCCATCCAAGGTGACGGTCAAGTCGATCCTGACGGTTCCGGCGTCGGCGTCCAACGCCCCAACAACGCCCGTCACGGCCACCACAGCACCCGGCTCACCGCCGAGGTCAGCGACGGGGACGGGCTTGGTGAAGCGTGTTCCATAAGATACGACGGCGGCCGGGTCACCCACCCAGTCGGTCACCAACTGCACGGCAGCACCCATGGTGAACATGCCGTGAGCAATGACTCCTGGCAGTTCCACCTCGCGGGCAAAGCGTTCATTCCAGTGGATGGGGTTGAAGTCTCCAGAGGCCCCTGCGTACTTGATCAGGTCGGCGCGGGAGATCTCGATGGTCCGCGCGCCAATCTCGGTCCCAACACTCAAGTCGGCAATGTTCAACGATGCTGCAGGCATTACTGTCCCTCCCCGCGCACTAAGATGGCTGACACCGTGGTGGCCACTGACTCTCCGGCCACCGTGGAGATTTCTGCACGCGTGGTGATCATGGCGCCACCGCCCATGCCGCGAACGGCATCGACGTGGAGCTCTGCAAGCAGTTCATCTCCGGCCACAATGGCCCTGTGGTGCGTGAAACGCTGTTCGGCGTGCACCACCCGGGAGAAGTCGATGCCGGAATCGGCGTCATTAATTAGCATGGCATCGGCCCGTTGAGCCACAATAATGGCGTAGGTCGGCGGAGCCACCAGATCTGTATGACCCAATTCCTGAGCCGCGGCAACCTCAAAATGGGCTGCGTGGCTGGCCTTCACCGCCCGGGCAAAATCACGAATGGATTCGCGGCCAACACTATAAATTTCACCTGAACGGTAGCTGCGTCCCTGCAGCTCGGGATTGATACTCATGGGCTTAAGCGTATAGCCCGCCGATGCCCGGGCGCACACTAGGACCGCGTGCCGGACCGCAACTTTTCAACGATGGCAAGGAGTGAGGGCACGTCTACTTCTTCTTGTGAGTCGGAGCGGTTCTTCACTCCTGTGGGAAAACCAAAAAGGGCGGCGTTGTAGTACAGCCCATCCCCCAGAAGCATCACTACCCGGGCCACGGCCGGATCCCCTACATCGCCGAGAATCAGTTCGTACCAGCGAGCATGCAACGCCGAGAAAGCCTCCCGCACCGTGTCGTCGTCACTTTGGATCAGCCGGTGGGCGGCAACAATGGCTCGGTCAAAGGGTGTGCCGCCAAAAACGCTGGTCCGAACGTAGTAGCTGGCGCAGCCGGCCGGGTCCTGCACCATGGCCGCAAAATCCTGTTCAGCGCCTTCCTTCAACCGGACCAACAGGCCCTCGGTCAGCGCTTCCTTGCTTTTAAAGTGATACAGCAACCCGCCCTTGGAGACGCCAGCCGCGGCGGCAACAGCCTCCAAAGTGGCTGCGCGTGGGCCATCACCAATGAGCAGATCCGCATAGGCGGAAAGCACCCGGTCACGGGCTGAGGGTTGTGTAGTCATGAGGCAAGCCTACAAGAAGTGACGAGATGCACCGTCCAGACGGTTCACTATACCGGCTGGACGGTATAGAATCTTTATTATGGCGATTTCAGTAAACACTTCAAAGCTCGGTTCCTCCCCCGGACCGGCACGCGCGGGCGTCCGCTCATGGATAGCACTGGCCGTCCTCATGCTGCCCGTTTTGCTGGTCTCGGTGGACAACACCGTGCTGAGCTTCGCCATTCCCTCCATCTCCCTGGCGCTGGTCCCCTCCGCCTCGGAACTGTTGTGGATCATTGACATTTACCCCCTGGTACTGGCCGCGCTGCTGGTGCCCATGGGCAGCCTGGCTGACAGGTTCGGGCGCCGCAAGCTATTGCTGATTGGGAGCACAGGCTTCGCCGTCGTCTCGGTTCTTGCCGCGTTTGCCCCCACCGCCGGCGCCCTGATTGGTTACCGGGCACTGCTTGGCTTGTTTGGCGCCATGCTGATGCCCTCAACACTGTCCCTGATCCGCAACCTGTTCCTTCACCCGGATCAGCGCCGCAAGGCCATTGCCATCTGGGCAGCGGGCTTCTCCGGTGGTGCCGCGCTGGGCCCCATTGTGGGCGGCTTCATCCTGGAGCACTTCTGGTGGGGCGCCGTGTTCTTGATGTCAGTGCCGGTTCTGATCCCGCTGCTGATCCTGGCACCGATCTTTGTGCCGGAATCCAAGGATCCCGCCCCGGGCAAGATTGATACGCTGAGCATTCTGCTGTCCTTTGGCGCCATGGTGCCGACGATTTTTGGTATCAAGGAAATTGCCCAGTCGGGGCTCACCGCCACCAATCTGGTACTCATCGTGCTGGGACTGGTGTTGGGCGCCGTGTTTGTGCGCCGTCAACTCCGCCGTGAGAACCCCATGATGGACGTGACCTTGTTCAAGAACCCCGTCTTCAGTGGCGGCGTCATGGCTAATCTGCTGAGCATTTTCGCGCTGGTGGGCTTCTTGTACTTCATCACCCAGCATCTGCAGCTGGTGGTTGGGCTCTCCCCCACTCACGCCGCCTTTGTGTTGGTGCCAGGACTTGCCATCACCATCGTCTCCGGCCTGCTGGCCGCATCGTTGGCCAGCCGTGTCAGGCCATCATGGTTGGTCGCTGGCGGCTTGTTCCTGAACGCAGCAGGGTTCTTGATTGTCTGGCTCAACACCGACGGTTCAGTGGCCGGCATCATTGTCGCCTTTGTTGTTCTGGGTGCGGGTGTGGGCATGGCGGAGACCATCTCCAATGACCTCATCCTCTCCGCAGCCCCGCCCACCAAAGCTGGCGCAGCGTCGGCGATCTCGGAGACCGCCTACGAGGTCGGTTCAGTGCTGGGAACGGCCATTCTGGGCAGCATTCTGGCTGCCGCCTACAGGATGAATGTTGTGCTGCCCGCGGGCGTTGCTGAGACGGACAAGGAAACCGCCTCGCAGACCCTCGGTGGCGCCATTGAAGTTGCCGGGACGCTGCCGGCTGGGCAAGGAGAGGCGCTGCTGAGCTCGGCCAAGCATGCCTTCGACTCCGGCTCAGGAACCGTCGCCATGGTAAGTGTTGTCCTGATGCTCGGTGCGGCTCTCATGTGCCTGTGGGCTTTGCGCAGTGCCGTGGCCAACCCGGAGCCGGTGGACCACTAGGGACGCCTCCTTATGCCGGGGCCATAGCAGAAAAGACGGCGGTGGGGGGGGGGGGGGGTGGGGGGGGAGGGGAGGGGGGAGTGTCGCAAGATGACACCCCAACACACAGAAGT
>NZ_JBTNDH010000047.1:0-24002 GCF_054511095.1 Arthrobacter sp. TMN-49
AAACCTTACGGTTTCCTGCCGGCGGCGCGCCCTGCGTCTAGATCAACGAGTCAGAGACTGAGGATTAGCTCTCGGTCGGCCAGGGGCCAATCTTTTCCTTGTTGATGCGAACACCAGATTCGCTCTTGCCCAGGTCGGCGAGGTCGCCCACCTTGTGGACCTTGACCAGGTTGGTGGAACCGGCCTGTCCGGGAGGGGAACCGGCCGCGATGACCACTAGATCGCCCGGCTCAACCAGCCCCTGCTCCAACAGGGTGAAATCAACCTGTTCGGTCATGGCGTCGGTGTGGGCCACGGTGGGCACCAATACGGGCTCAATGCCCCAAGTCAGGGCCAGCTCGTTGCGAACCTGCTCCTCGGGGGTGAAGGCAAAGACCTGCTTCTTCGGACGCAGACGGGACAAACGGCGGGCCGAGTCACCTGACTGCGTGAAGGTTGCAATGTACTTGGCATCGAGCTGATCGGCGATCTGCACGGCTGCGGCAGTGATAACACCACCGCGGGTCTTCGGCTCTGAGCCGAGCTTCGGGATCAGCTTCATGCCAGCTTCCTCTTCGGCGGCCTCAATGATGCGGGCCATGACCTTCACGGTCTCGATCGGGAACTTGCCAACACTTGTCTCGCCGGAGAGCATGACTGCATCCGCGCCGTCGAGCACGGCATTGGCACAGTCCGACGCCTCCGCGCGGGTGGGGCGCGGGTTGTCGATCATGGATTCAAGCACCTGGGTGGCCACGATGACGGGCTTGGCCCAGCGGCGCGCCATTTCAACGCACTTCTTCTGTACCAGCGGCACATCTTCCAGCGGCAACTCAACACCCAAGTCGCCACGGGCAACCATGATGGCGTCAAACGCGTCAACAATGGCTTCCAGGTTGGCAACCGCCTGCGGCTTCTCAATCTTGGCGATCACCGGAACGCGGCGGCCGGCTTCATCCATGATCTCGTGAACGCGGGTGATGTCGGCTGCATCGCGCACAAAGGAGAGCGCAATCAAATCTGCACCGCAGGCCAGGGCCCAGCGCAGATCGTCCTCGTCCTTTTCGCTCAAGGCCGGGACGTTCACAGCAACACCAGGCAAGTTGATGCCCTTGTTGTTGGAAACCTTGCCCGGAACTGTCACAACGGTGACAACCTTGATGGAGTCAACCGCTGTCGCCTGAACGGAAACCTTGCCGTCATCGATCAGCATGACGTCGCCAACGTTGACGTCCTCGGTGAGGGACTTCAACGTGGTGGAGCAGATGTCCTTGGTGCCCGGAACATCTTCGGTGGTGATGGTGAAAACATCGCCCACGGCCAGGTCGTAACCCTCGCCGTTGGCAAAGCGGCCCAAACGAATCTTCGGACCCTGCAGGTCAGCCATGATGGCGACCGGCTTGTTTAAGGATGCAGCGGCCTTACGAACGTTGTCATACGTGTTCTGGTGCACGGTGTAATCGCCGTGGCTCATGTTCATGCGGGCTACGTTGACGCCCGCCTCCAGAACAGCAAGTGTGTTTTCATAGCTGGCAATAGCCGGCCCGAAAGTCGCAACAATCTTTGCGCGTCTCAATGTACCTACCTCATGTGTGGTTAACAGTAGAAATCTTTGGTGCCCGTAAACAGCCTATCGCTTTGCCACTAGACACTGATAGCTGAGTCGCTGGGTGAGACAGGTGCTGGGAGGAACGTCTCCCCCATCAGGAACTTGTCCACCGCCGCGGCGCAGGCCCGGCCCTCAGCGATGGCCCAGACAATCAGTGACTGGCCCCGCCCAGCATCGCCGGCGGCGAAGACCCCGTCACGACTTGTCATGTAATAACCGTCACGGTCCACGTTTGAGCGTGAATCCAAGGTCACAGGCAGCTGGTGTGTCAGTTCTGCGGTTTCCGGTCCGGTGAAGCCCAGCGACAAGAACACCAGGTCCGCCGGGATGACCCGTTCGGTCCCTTCCTTGGGTACCCTGCGCCCGTCCACATACTCCGTCTCAGCGATCTTCAACCCTGTCAGCACGCCGTTTTCGCCCAGAAATTCGACGGTGGAGGCCAGGTAGGTCCGCTCACCGCCCTCTTCGTGAGCACTTGCCACCTCGAAGAGATTCGGGAACGTCGGCCATGGCTGTGACGAGGCACGCGCTGTGGGCGGCTGCTGGCCAATGGCCAAGGTGGTCACCGAGGCAGCCTTCTGGCGGTGCGCAGTGCCCAAGCAGTCAGCTCCAGTGTCGCCGCCGCCAAGGATCACCACGTGCTTGCCGCGGGCATGGATCTGCCCGGGCACTTCATCCCCGGCAACAGACTTGTTGGCCTGCACCAGGTAGTCCATCGCGAAATGCACGCCGATCAAGTTGCGGCCCGGGATGGGTAGATCGCGCGGCACTGTGGCGCCGGTGCAAACTACGACGGCGTCATAGCGCCTGCGCAGTTCCTCCCACCCAATATCCTTGCCCACCTCAACACCTGTGCGGAAGCGGGTACCCTCGGCAACCATCTGCTCCACCCGGCGGTCGATGCTTTCCTTCTCCAGCTTGAAATCGGGAATCCCGTACCTCAGCAAGCCGCCGATCCTGTCATCACGCTCATACACGGCAACCGTGTGTCCTGTGCGGGTCAGCTGCTGTGCCGCGGCCATTCCGGCCGGGCCTGAACCCACGACGGCGACAGTCTTGCCGGTGAGCCGGGCCGGGGGCAGTGGCTGAACCCAATCCTGGTTGAAGGCCTCATCAATGATGGACACTTCAACCTGCTTGATGGTCACGGCCGGCTGGTTGATGCCCAAGACGCACGATGTTTCGCACGGTGCCGGACACAGGCGGCCGGTGAACTCGGGGAAGTTGTTGGTGGAGTGCAAGCGCTCCGCCGCTTCCTGGCCCTTGCCGCGCCAGGTCAGGTCATTCCATTCCGGGATCAAGTTTCCCAGCGGGCAACCCTGATGGCAGAAGGCCACGCCACAGTCCATGCAACGGCCTGCCTGGGACTTCAGCACACCCTCTTCCTGGGCCTGGTAAACCTCTTTCCAGTCCATGATGCGCACTGGCACCGGACGCCGGGTTTGGGTGATGCGTTCACGTGTATTCAAGAAACCGTGCGGATCAGCCACCGGTGACCTCCAAAATCTTCTGCCAAACGGTTGCCCCGTCCGGGTCTTCGCCCAACTCGGCTGCTGCCAAGCGGGTCTCCAATACTGCTGCGTAGTCGCGGGGCAGGACTTTCACCATCCGTTGCACCGTGGCCGGGAAGTCGGCCAGCAAGTCCGCTGCCACCACCGATCCTGTTTCTTCGGCGTGGCGCTGCAACAGTGAGCGCACAATGTCCTCATCAACGGCGTCGAGCGTCAACAAGGAAAGCTCACCGGAATCCAGCGCACTCTTGTTCACACTGCTGGCCACCAGATCCAGAACATAGGCCGTCCCGCCTGACATGCCGGCACCAAAGTTGCGTCCCGTCGGCCCCAGAATCAAGGCCTGGCCACCTGTCATGTACTCGCACCCGTGATCACCAATGCCCTCAACTACTGCCGTGGCGCCGGAGTTGCGGACCAGGAACCGCTCCCCCACCAAACCGCGCAGGAACATCTCACCACTGGTGGCACCGTAGCCAATCACGTTGCCGCCAATGACGTTCTCTGCCGCCGTGAACGTGTTGTTCCTGTCCGGGCGGACTGTGATCCGGCCACCGGAGAGGCCCTTGCCCACATAGTCGTTGGCGTCACCGAGCAGGCGCAAGGTGATGCCGGCCGGCAGGAAAGCACCCATGGATTGGCCGGCCTGGCCGGTCAGGGTCACATCGATCGTGTCCGGGCCCAGCACGTCAACACCAAACGTCTTGGTCACGTGGTGGCCCAACATGGTGCCCACCGACCTGTCAGTGTTGATGACCGGAACACTGATCCGGACTGGCGACCTGTCACTAAGCGCCTCGGCGCTCATGCTGATCAGTTGCTGGTCAAAGTGCTTGTCCAGCTCGTGGTTCTGGTTGGTCAGGTGGCGAACCGGGGCGCTTGCGGGCACGCCGGCATCGGAGAGGATGGGGCTCAGGTCAAGGCCGTCGGTCTTCCAATGGTTCATGGCCGCCTTGAGGTCAAGCACCTTGGACTGCCCGATGGCCTCTTCCAGGCTGCGGAAACCAAGCTCAGCCAAGATTTCGCGGACCTCCTCGGCCAGGAACTCGAAGAAGTTCACCACAAACTCCGGCTTGCCCGTGAAGCGCTGGCGCAACTCGGGGTTCTGCGTTGCGATGCCCACCGGGCAGGTGTCCAGGTGGCAAACACGCATCATGACACAGCCGGAAACAACCAGCGGGGCCGTCGCGAAACCGTATTCCTCGGCACCCAACAGCGCGGCGATCACCACGTCACGGCCGGTCTTGAGCTGCCCGTCAACCTGCACCACAACACGCTCGCGCAGCCCGTTCAGGCGCAGCGTCTGCTGGGTTTCGGCCAGACCCAGTTCCCACGGCATGCCTGCGTGCTTGAGCGAGTTCAGCGGGCTGGCGCCGGTTCCGCCGTCGTGCCCGGAGACCAGAACGACGTCGGCCTTGGCCTTGGTCACGCCGGCCGCCACAGTACCAATCCCCATTTCGGAGACAAGCTTCACGTGGACACGGGCGCTCGGGTTGGCGCGCTTGCAGTCATAAATGAGCTGCGCCAGATCCTCGATCGAGTAAATATCGTGATGCGGCGGCGGGGAAATCAGCCCCACGCCAGGGGTGGAGTGCCGTGTCTCGGCGATCCACGGGTACACCTTCTTGGCCATGAGCTGGCCGCCCTCGCCGGGCTTGGCACCCTGGGCCATCTTGATCTGGATGTCGGTGGCGTTACTCAGGTACAAGCTGGTCACACCGAAACGCCCGGAGGCCACCTGCTTGATGGCGCTGCGGCGTTCAGGGTCCAGCAACCGCTCAACGTCTTCGCCGCCTTCGCCGGTATTGGACTTGGCACCCAAACGGTTCATGGCGATGGCAAGGGTCTGGTGGGCCTCCTGCGAGATGGAGCCGTAGCTCATGGCGCCGGTGGAGAAACGCTTGACAATGCTGCTCACCGACTCAACCTCGGCCAGCGGCACCGGCTGGCGTTGGCCGTCCTTGAACGTGAGCAACCCACGGAACGTCATGAGCTTGTTGGCTTGATCGTCAATGCCCTGGGTGTACTTCTTGAAAATGTCATAGCGGCGTTCACGCGTTGCGTGCTGCAGGCGGAACACCGTGTCCGGGTTGAACAGGTGCGGCTCGCCGTCGCGGCGCCACTGGTACTCGCCACCGCCCAAGAGCGGACGGTGCGGTACGTCAACACCATCCACCGGGTAGGCCAGGATGTGACGGGCAGATACTTCCTTGGCGATGACGCCCAACCCCACACCACCCAGCTGGGAGACAGTGCCGGTGAAGTACTCGTTGATGATGTCCTGGGACAGTCCCAACGCCTCGAACGTCTGTGCACCGCAGTACGACGCCACGGTGGAGATGCCCATTTTGGACATGATCTTCAGGACACCCTTGCCCAAACCCTTGATCAGGTGGTGCACACCCTCTGCGGGGGTTACGCCCACGACGTCACCGTTGCGGATCAATTCCTCCACGGATTCCATGGCCAGGTACGGGTTGACGGCTGCCGCACCATAACCCACCAGCACTGCCACATGGTGAACTTCACGCACGTCGCCGGCCTCCACCACCAGGGAAACCTTGGTGCGGTTGGCGCTGCGGAGCAAATGGTGGTGAACGGCGCTGAGCAGGAGCAGCGACGGGATCGGAGCCCACACTGCCGAGGAGTCCCTGTCGGAAAGCACAACGTACTGGACACCACGGTTGATGGCGCCAGAAACCTGCTCACAAATCTCGGTGAGCCGGGCGCGCAGGGCGACTTCGCCGCCGTCGACCTTGTAAAGACCGCGCACCTTCATGGCGATGTGGTCTTCCTGCGCGTTCTCCATGTTCGCGATCTTGGCCAGATCGTCGTTGTTGATCACCGGGAAGTTCACGACAAGCTGTGGGGCCTGAACCTTGTTGCGGGACAACAGGTTTCCTTGCGGGCCAATGGTGCTCTTCAGGGACGTGACCAGTTCCTCACGGATGGCATCCAGCGGCGGGTTGGTCACCTGGGCGAACTGCTGCACAAAGTAGTCAAAGAGCAGCCGCGGACGCTCGGACAGGACGGCGACCGGCGTGTCGGTTCCCATGGCGCCGAGGGGCTCGGCCCCCGTCTTGGCCATGGGGCCCAGCAGGATCCGCAACTCCTCGGTGGTGTAGCCGAAGGTGCGCTGGCGGTGCAGCACCGATGCTGCCGGGTGAACCACGTGTTCGCGTTCGGGCAAATCGGCTAACTGGATGGTGTTTTCCTTGGCCCACTCCTCATAGGGGTGGGCGGCGGCGGCTTGGGCCTTGATGTCCTCATCGCTGATGAGCACACCCTTGTCGGTGTCCACCAGGAACATGGTGCCGGGGGCTACGCGTCCCTTTTTGACGATACTGGCCGGGTCAATGTCCAGAACACCAACCTCGGAGGCCAGAACGACCAGGCCGTCGTCGGTGATCCAGTAGCGGGCCGGGCGCAACCCGTTCCTGTCCAAGGTGGCGCCTACCAGGGTGCCATCGGTGAACGAGACTGCGGCCGGGCCGTCCCACGGCTCCATGAGCAGTGAGTGGTATTCGTAGAAGGCCTTGCGGGCAGGATCCATGGTGGCGTGGTTTTCCCACGCCTCGGGGATCATCATCATGACGGCTTCGGTGATGGAGCGGCCGGAAAGCCAGAGCAATTCGGCCACTTCGTCGAAGGATGCCGAATCTGAGGCGCCGGGGGTGCAAATGGGGAACAGTTCTTCGGGGGTGTTCCCGAGCAGCTTGTGCGCCATGGTGGACTGGCGGGCCCGCATCCAGTTCCTATTACCCTTGACGGTGTTGATCTCGCCATTGTGGGCAATGGTGCGGAACGGCTGGGCCAACGGCCACGACGGGAACGTGTTGGTGGAGAAGCGCGAATGCACCACAGCAAGGCGCGTGGTGAAGCGCGGATCGGACAGGTCAGGGTAAAACGGCTCCACCTGGGCTGTTGTCAGCATGCCCTTGTACACGATGGTCTTGGAGGACAGTGACGGGAAGTACACGCCAAACTTCTGCTGGGCACGCTTACGCAACCTGAAGGCCTTGCCATCGAGCAGGTTGGCGCGGGATGTGTCCAAGGGCTGCAACGGTTCGGTGGCGAGAGCCACGAAGAGCTGGCTGAAGTACGGCATACAGGCCAGCGCGCTGGCGCCCACCAGGTCGGCAACAACGGGTACCTCGCGCCAGCCCAGTACCACCAGGCCTTCCTTCACGGCCAGTGCTTCCATCCCGGCTATCGCCGATGCCTGTTCACTCGCCCCTGTCGGCAAGAAAGCAGTTCCTACCGCATAGCTGCCGTGGGCGGGCAGCTCAAAGTTGGTGACAGCACGGAAGAACTCGTCGGGAATCTGCGTCAGGATGCCGGCGCCGTCACCAGTTCCCTCGTCAGCGCCAACAGCACCGCGGTGTTCAAGGTTGCGCAGGGCAATAAGGGCCTTCTGGACAATGTCGTGGCCCGGAGTGCCGCGCAACGTCGCCACAATAGCCAGGCCGCAAGCGTCCTTCTCACTCTCGGGGCGGTACAGGCCCACCGGCTCCGGCATGGCCGCGAAACGGGTGAATGGTGAGATGGCCTGCGGCTGGTGGGAGTCACGTGTAGAAGTTCTAGTCACGACGTATAAGTCCTTCCCCTTGTAAGAGCGTTTAGTGGGGGACGACGCTGGCCCGGGCGTTGGGAAAGCGGATCTTCCTCAACGGTGCTTCTGTACTGCTTCTTCGATTTTTTCGATGCTGCCTACGGTGCTGTAGCGCCGAATTCCTGCTGCGCCGTCCTGGTTCTTCCTGTTGGGGCATTCCAGTTGGGGCGACTTCACCTGAAGCTGTACTTCACAGTGCAATTGCACAACAGGAGAAGATTCCACTGTGAAATCTTCCCCTCCGGCCGTTTTTACTATATAGCGATGCCAGCATCCCCGAAAATGGCCATCTTGCCCGCTGGACTCATATGCACGATCAGTAAGATTATTACGTAAATACGCCCTTGCGCCGGAGGAATTACTGCCTGATAGGTGGATTCCTGAGCCGCACCAGCGCATTTCTGCGCATTGGTGGGAATCAGCCGGGCACAAAAAAGTGGCCCTGGTTCTCCAGGGCCACCTTCTTGACAGTCAACAGCGGAAAGCCGTGCAAACGCGGACTAACTATTTGGCGTCTTTGGCCGAATCAGTCGTCGCATCCTTGGCCGGATCCTTGGCTGGGTCCTTGACCGCAGAGTCAGCCGCGGGTGCCTTCGCGGCGCTGGCCTTGTCCGCCTTGTCTGTCTTGTCCGCTTTGCCCTCTGGCTCAGCGTCGGTGGAGGCGGGCGTGGCCTGATCCGAGACGGCATCCTTGGCCTGATCGTTCCCGGCAGCGTCTTCCACGGCCGGCTCGTGACCGGGGAGGTAGACGGACTCCGAGACAGTGCCACGGTGGCGATAGCTCAGGATCACGAACACCACCAGTGCCACCAAGAACACAATGATGCTTGTCCAGACGTTAAGTCGGGTGGTGATGCCGAAGAAGGTGACCTGCTCGGCGTCGTCTATGCGCAGCATTTCGATCCAGACGCGTCCGGCCGTGTAGATCATGGCGTAGAGCAGGAACAGGCGGCCGCTGCGCAGACGGAATTTCCGGTCCAGCAGCAGGAGCACGGCAACACCGGCAAGGTTCCACAAGGACTCGTACAAGAACGTGGGGTGGAACAGCGTGTCGGGGCTAAAGCCCGGCGGCACAAATTCGGGAGAAACGCTCAAGCCCCACGGCAAGGTGGTGGGCCCGCCGAAGAGCTCCTGGTTGAAGTAGTTACCCCAACGCCCGATGGCCTGCGCCAACAGAATGCCGGGGGCGGCTGCGTCGATGAAGGCCGATATTTTTACTCCGGCGCGGCGGCAACCAATCCAGGCACCCACCACGCCCAGCACAACAGCACCCCAGATGCCAAGACCGCCCAACCAGATTTGCGGGATCAGGGACAGATCGCCCGTGCCGTCAAAGCCGGGGCCAAAGTATGCGTCCGGGGAGGAGAACACATGGTAGAGCCGGCCGC
The DNA here is from genome assembly GCF_054511095.1 of Arthrobacter sp. TMN-49. Taxonomy (NCBI): domain Bacteria; kingdom Bacillati; phylum Actinomycetota; class Actinomycetes; order Micrococcales; family Micrococcaceae; genus Arthrobacter; species Arthrobacter sp. TMN-49. Next base: position 9,100 of record NZ_JBTNDH010000047.1, read on the forward strand.
CAATGATGCCAAAAGGGATGGCCCAAATGGCAATGTCCCAGATGGATCCTTCGGGGCCACCGCGCTTCTTCCAGCGGCGATCCGTGAGCCAGAGGGCGGCAACAATGCCCAACAAAATGCACAGCGCATAGGCATGGATGCGCAGCGGGCCAATCTCGAACCCGGACCACACGGGCGCCGGGATGGCAGCACCGATGGCACCGGTGAGCTGGTGCGGAATAAAAGTTGAAATCACTGTGGCTAAACTTCCGTGATGGTGGTGGAGGGTGCGTCAAGGCCCGTGCTGAGTTCCTTGGCCAGAGCCCCGACGGCCGCTACCCCACCGTCACGCAGCGCAGCCACCAGAGCGGTACCCACAATGACGCCGTCGGCGTAGGCAGCAATTTCGCGGACATGCTCGGGGCGGGAAACTCCCAAACCAACGCAGGCGCGTTCGGCTCCCGCAGCGTGCGCGGCGGCAACAACAGCCTTGGCGGCGCTGGACACCGAGGTTCGGGCGCCGGTTACCCCCATGATGGAGACAGCGTAGACAAAGCCGCGTGTGGCACCCACCGTCATGGCTACGCGTTCAGCCGTGGAGGATGGTGCGGTCAAAAAGACCCTGTCCAAACCGTACTTATCCGATGCGACAAACCACTCGGCAGCCTCGTCCGGGACCAGGTCGGGGGTGATCAGCCCAGCCCCGCCAGCCTCGGCCAGGCGACGGGCAAACTCGTCAACACCCATGCGCATGACAGGGTTCCAGTACGTCATGACTAGGACGGCAGCATCAGTTTCAGCCGTGATGGCGGCAACCACATCGAAGACGTCCGTGACGTGGAATCCGTTGTTCAGGGCCTGTGTGGTGGCGGCCTGAATGACCAGGCCATCCATGACGGGGTCAGAATACGGGATACCGATTTCAATGATGTCGGCACCGTTGCGAGCAACCGCAATGGCTGCGTCAATGGAGGTTTGCTTGTCGGGGAAGCCAGCAGGCAGGTACGCGATCAAGGCTTTACGACCAGCAGCCTTGGCCTTGTCAATGGCGGCGGCCGACTTGCTGACAATCTGGGCAGCCGGCTCAGTGGCCGTGTTGCTCTCACTCATGGGTGGCGTCCTCTGCGTTGTTGTCCGAGCTCTTGTCGCCAGCGCCCTGGGCAGCACCCTTGGCGGCTCTCGTGGAGAGGGTCGTGCCCTTGACATTGCCGTCTTCATCCAAAATGCCGAACCAGTCGGCAGCCGTCTGAACGTCCTTGTCGCCGCGGCCCGAAAGGTTCACGATGATGACCACGTCCTCCGGCTTGGCGGCATCCGTTACCAGTCGCTGACCAACCTTCAAGGCACCCGCCAAAGCATGTGATGACTCGATGGCCGGAATGATGCCTTCGGTGCGGCACAGCAGCTTAAAGGCGTCCATGGCTTCGGCGTCGGTGATGGCCTCGTAGCTCACACGACCAATGTCGTGCAGGTAGGAGTGCTCCGGGCCGACGCCGGGGTAGTCAAGACCGGCAGAGATGGAGTGGGACTCGATGGTCTGGCCGTCTTCGTCCTGCATCAGGTACGAGCGCGCACCGTGGAGCACACCGGGGCGCCCCAGCGAAATGGTGGCTGCGTGGCGTCCGGTATCAACGCCGTCGCCCCCTGCCTCAAAACCGTAAATCTTCACGGCGGGGTCATCGAGGAACCCGTGGAAAATGCCAATGGCGTTTGACCCGCCACCAATGCAAGCGCAGACGGCGTCGGGCAGGCGGCCAATCTGGTCCAGGATCTGGCCGCGGGCTTCCTCACCAATAACTTCGTGGAAGAAACGCACCATGGCCGGGAACGGGTGGGCTCCGGCGGCAGTGCCCAGCAGGTAGTGGGTGTTGTCAACGTTGGCCACCCAGTCACGCAGGGCGTCGTTGATGGCGTCCTTGAGCGTCTGTGAACCGTTGGTGACGGGAACCACCGTGGCGCCGAGCAACTGCATGCGGGCCACATTCAGGGCCTGGCGGCGGCAGTCCTCGGCCCCCATGTAGACAACACATTCAAGACCCAGGAGGGCTGCAGCCGTGGCACTCGCAACACCGTGCTGGCCAGCTCCTGTCTCGGCAATGACACGGGTCTTGCCCATGCGCTTGGCCAACAACGCCTGTCCCAGCACGTTGTTGATCTTGTGGGAACCGGTGTGGTTTAGGTCCTCACGCTTGAGGAACACCCGGGCACCGCCGGCGTGCTTGCCGAAGTTCCTGGCCTCGGTCAACAGGGACGGGCGGCCCGAGTAGTTCTTGTTCAGCTCGGCGATCTGGGCGAGGAACTCGGGATCGACCTTGGCTTTTTCAAAGGTGTCTTCAAGCTCATCCAGGGCCGCAATGAGCGACTCCGGCATCCAGCGGCCACCGTAGTTGCCAAAGTATGGCCCGGGCGCGTGCCGCAGCGAATGCTCGGCGGAGAGTTCCGGCACAGCTGTACCGCCCTGTAAAAACGCTGTTGCCGGATCGGCCATGTCGGCGGGATCCTGTGACGAAGCTGCTGGCACGTGAGCCATCAGTTCCACCGTCCTGTTCCTGGATAATTGTGCACTAATAGTCTTCGGCGGCAGCCGCGTGCCCTGTATTGCTATGAAGCCTAGCCGCCGTGCCGCAGGTGGTGGGCACGGCGGCTAGGCGGAAGGCTCTTTAGCGGGCGCTGATAGCCAGTGCCCCGGCGGCCTTGAATTCTGTGATCCGCTCACGCGGGGTGGAATCCTTCACCAATGCTTCGCCCACCAAGATTGCGTGGGCGCCGTGGGCACTGAAATGCTGCACATCGGCAACGTCGCGGACACCGGATTCGGCAACCACCAGCGGGCCTGTGGGGATGGTGCCGGCAAGGGCTGCAAACACGCCCCGGTCAACGTCAAGGGTCTTGAGGTTGCGGACATTGATGCCAATGATTCTGGCGTCAACCGCCACAGCCCGGGCAATTTCTTCGGCGGTGTGTGTTTCCACCACGGCGTTCATGCCCAGTTGGTGAATCAGCTCAAGGTAACTGCGCAGTTCCTCATCGCTCAGGGCCGCAACAATGAGCAGCACCAGGTCCGCGCCGTGGGCGCGCGCCTCCCAGATCATGTACTCGTCGCAGGTGAAGTCCTTGCGCAGCACGGGAATATCCACGGCCGCACGCACCGCATCCAAATCGGCCAAGGACCCGCCAAAGCGGCGTTCCTCGGTGAGGACGCTGATCACGCTGGCTCCGCCGTCGCGATATTGCACAGCCAGGGCGGCCGGGTCGGCGATGCCCGCCAGATCACCCTTGGAAGGGCTGCGGCGTTTCACCTCGGCAATGACCATCAGCTCCGGGCGTTGCGCCAGCGGCCCGCCCAAGGCGGCCCAAGCATCCAACGCCGGGGCAACATGGCTGACCCGTTCCTGCAGCTCGGCCAAGCTCACCAGTTCCTGCCGGGCCCGCAGGTCTTCCCGAACACCGTCAATGATGTCCAGCAATACGCTCACGCCTAGTGGCCGGTGTTCTTCAGCTTGCTGCCGCCAACACCGTAGCCTGCGGCCCGCAAGACCGGTCCCGCGATGAGGCCAACAGCGATGATGCCCACGCCGATCCAGAACAGGGTCGTTGCGCTGGTGCCGATCACGAAGGCGATGCAGCCGACGATGGTACCCACCAGCATGATGGTCACGCTTGTCCACGCTGCCGGGCTGTTCCCGTGGCCCAATTCGATGCTGTGATCAACGGGTTCGAGTTCGGTAACTGCTGACGCCGACTTATTGCTCATGGTAAATCTCCCTCATTAACGCGGATACTGAAATACATTCTGCCATTAGTTGCCCAAGGAATCCGAACCTGCTGCGCCCGTGGACCCGTGCCGTGCCTAGGCTGTGGGGTCTTCCCCACGGCTGAGCTGATCCCAGCGGTCAATCTCATCGAGGGGCTGCCCGGATTTGGCACCCGCGCCCGGCTTGACTGCGTCGTATTTAGTGCGCACAATCCACGAACGCCCAAACCAGAGTACGGCTATCGCGGCCAGTGCCAGAACGGCGGCGGCCGCCACGGCCAGGACCGGGAAGATGGTGGTGCTGGCGTTGGAGGTCTGGCCCACGATGCCCGTTGCCGCACCAACCTCGGCCATGGCTGCTCCGGCCGGATTCGCCAAAACCCCCAGTACGACGGCGATGATCCCCACCGCGCCGAGCAAGACTATGGAGGTGGTGATGATGCGGGCGACTTTTCCGGCAATGGTGGTGGCCAAGGCACCGGCCAGGGCCACCAGGGCCAGGGCTGAGACGGCCACGGCGGCCTTGCTGCCGGGGATGTTCAGGTCTGTCTGGGCCACTTCACCGGGCGCGATCGCCACATGAATCCACGTTTGGGTGGTGGTGCCAAAGACAGCCAGCGCCGCCAGTATTGCCAACAGGATCAACGTTGACTTGCGCTGCCACACAGGCGTTCGTGTGGCGCTCGTGTGCGGGGCGGTTGCGCCCATAAATTCTTCATCTGGCTCGTGTGATTCCGGAACTGACGTGCTCACAATTCTTCCCCAACATTCTCATCTAGGGCCCGCAACGAGGCGGCCGCAAAAACAGCGCGCAGGGGTGCTGCGGCCTTGTTGACAGTTTCCAGGGCCTCGGATTCGTTGACGGAATCCGCCACGATGCCGCCGCCGGCCTGTACATAGGCTCTGCCGTCACGCAGCAAGGCCGAACGGATGGCGATGGCCATGTCCATGTCGCCGGCAAAATCCAGGTAACCAACCACGCCGCCGTAGATGCCGCGGCGGTGTGGTTCAAGTTCGTCAATCAGGCGCAGCGCCCTGGGCTTGGGCGCGCCGGACAGGGTTCCGGCGGGGAACGTTGCCGCCAGTACGTCATAGGCGTTCTTGTCCGGGCTCAACGTTCCCACCACGGTGGAGACCAGGTGCATGATGTGACTGAACCGCTCAACCTCCATGAACTGGGTGACATCCACGGTGCCGGGCACACACACCTTGGACAGGTCATTGCGGGACAAGTCAACGAGCATCAGGTGCTCGGAGCGTTCCTTGTCATCCTCGAGCAGATCCTTGGACAGCCACTTGTCATCCTCCACAGTGCCGCCGCGTGGGCGCGAACCCGCAATGGGGTGGGTGATGACCTCGGTGCCGCTGACACTGACCAGCGCTTCAGGCGAGGATCCCACGATCGAGTAGGGCTGGCCCTGCGAATCCTCGAAGCTGTACAGGTACATGTAGGGGCTGGGGTTGGTGTTGCGCAAGACGCGGTACACATCCAGTGCCGTGGCCTGGCATTCCATTTCAAAGCGGCGCGAGATCACCACCTGGAACACTTCGCCATCAACAATGGCTTCCTTGCTGCGGTCAAGGGCCTTGAGGTACTGGTTCTTGTCCCAGCGCTCCTGCACACTCTGGGCGAAGCTGGCCGCCGGCACATCCACCACTGACATGGGCTGGACAACAGGCTTGCGCAACTGCTCCACCATGGCACGGACACGGGCCACCGCGTCATGCCAGGCGCCGTCCACGTTCTCGTCAGTTCCGTTGGCGTTGATGGCATTGGCAATCAACAACACAGTGCCCTCAGTGTTGTCATGCACAGCCATGTCCGCCACAAGATTCAAGGCAACTTCGGGCAGGTGCAGGTCATCGGCGGGCGGGTTCGGGAGTTTTTCCCAGTGCCGCACAGCCTCCCAACCCACAAAGCCCACCAATCCCGAGGTGAACGGCGGCAAACCCTCGAACCGTTCGGTGCCCAGCAGCTTCAGCGTCGCCTCCATGGCAGCAACGGGGCTGCCGCTCAGGGGCACGCCCACGGGAGGTTCCCCCTGCCAGAACGTCTCGCCGTCGAGCGTCGTCAACGTGGCACTGGAGCGCACCCCAATGAAGGAGTAACGGGACCACACCCCTCCCACGGCTGCCGACTCCATCAAGAACGTGCCCGGGGCCTCGGCGGCCAGGGAGCGGTAGAGGCCAATGGGCGTTTGCGCGTCGGCGAGCACCTTCAGATGGACGGGGACAACCCGGCGACTGCGGGCCAATTCCCGGAATTCCGCCAGGGAGGGGCTGATGACACCTAGATCTTGCATGAAATGGTTGGCTTCCTTGAGTCAATCGGGGGATGAAGCAAAAGCAAATGCTGGCCGGAGTTACTCGCCGCGGTGACCCACCACGGCTGTGAGTTCACGACCGTCAAAACAAGTCCGGGTGCCGGTGTGGCAGGCTGCGCCCACCTGGTCAACCGTGATTAGTAAGGCGTCGCCGTCGCAGTCCAGTGCCACGCTTTTCACAAACTGGACGTGCCCGGAGGTGTCTCCCTTGCGCCAGTATTCTTGACGTGAGCGGGAGTAGAAGGTGACGCGGCCGCTGCTGAGCGTCCGGTGGAGCGCCTCATCATCCATCCAGCCAAGCATCAACACCTCATGGGTGTCGAACTGCTGAACGATGGCCGCCACGAGGCCCGCGCCGTCATGCTTGAGCAGGGCCGCCACGTCCGCGGGCAGGTGCGCGGGGGCTGCTGCTGCCTCCGGGGCGGAGGACCCGTTGGACGGGTTGGCGGGCGTTGGCTGAGGTTCTGGGCTGTGCTGCATCAGAGCCAATTCTAGTGCCAGAAACCCTTGACACGGGTCATTGAGTGACCCACGGCAAGGTAACTCTGAGGGAATTACGTAACCCTGGACACCAATGCGGCGGTTCTTAATGCCTTTTGGGGGCAATACATGCTAATTTCACAAGTGATGCAATTTGTAGAGCCATCCCGAGAAGTACTCGCCGAGACCTTGCTGGCAGCAGGTCCCGGTGCTGACACGCTCTGTGCCGGATGGCGGACCCAGGAACTAGCCGCTCACCTCTACCTGCGCGAACATAACCCCCGCGCCGGACTGGGCATGGTATTCAAGCCCTGGCGCAAAGCCACCGAGAAGGCCATTGCCAAGCTCGCGGCCGAGTCCAGCACTCCCGAGGCGTACGCCGCCTTGGTTGAAAAGTTCCGTGCCGGCCCGCCCAAACTTTCTCCGTTCGCCTTGAAAGCTGTGGATCACAGCGCGAATCTGACCGAATTCTTCATCCACACAGAGGACGTCCGCCGCGCGGGCGACAGGTGGGCGCCACGAGCATTGGATGCCGACTACTCACAAGCCCTGTGGGCTGAACTGATCACCAGGGCAGCCATTCTGTACCGCAGCGTGGATCTGGGTGTTGTGTTGGTCAATGCCGGCGGTCCCCGGCACGTGGCGAAGCGGGCGCCCGTCTCCGTGGCTATTATTGGCGAACCGGGCGAGTTGCTCATGCACGCCAACGGTCGCACGGGCCAGGCGCTGGTGTCCTTCGAAGGGCAGCAAGACGCCGTGGCACTTTTGCAGACAGCTCCGGTAGGGCTTTAGTTCCACCGGGCGGCCGCACTTATCAATCAGAGGGGACGTTCATGAGCGCACTTCACTGGGGCAACGACGGCACCAAAGATTCTCCGTGGCTGCTGAAAACCCCTCCCGGCACCTCCGACTACACCATGTACCGAAACGAATCGGCCGAACCTGCCGAACTTGTGTGCACTGTCGGCAAAACAGTTTTGAAATACCAGCTGCGCCTTGTGGCCGATTTGGCGGCCATGCTCGCCGACCATGGCGATTGGATGGAGCTGGGGAGCGCCGACGAACAGAAACCCGCCAAGGAAGGCACTGTTGAGGCCTGGGCGCGAGCCGAGACTAATCCCGTGGGTGGCTGGTTTGGGTTGAAGATGGGCTACCGCGGACGGGTTGGCATGTACTTGCCACCACTGTTGGAGGCACTGGGCCTGGCCGAGGTGGAACACAACCCCCGCAACAACCGGATGCGGGCCCTCTAACCCCCCTCTATACCCCCTCCAAAACCCTCGTGAACGGGCAGTTAATGCCGATGTTTGACTGAAACATCGGCATTAACTGCCCGTTCACGAGGCTGGTTCGGGGCTGGTTCGGGGTTAGCGTACCTCGTAGCCGGCGTCGCGAATGGCCTTTTTCACATCGGCGATGGCGTGGTCCGGACCAAAGTGGAACACCGATGCGGCCAACACAGCGTTGGCGCCGGCAGCAACGGCCGGCGGGAAATGCTCCGGCAACCCGGCGCCGCCGGAGGCGATAATGGGGATATGCACGGCCGCCCGCACCAAACGGATCAGCTCAAGGTCAAAGCCCTCCTTGGTCCCGTCGGCGTCGATCGAGTTCAGCAGGATCTCCCCCACACCCCTGTCAGCGGCTTCTTTGGCCCATTCAATGGCGTCCATCCTCGTGCCTTCTCGGCCGCCGTGGGTTGTCACTTCATAGCCCGAGCGTGTGTTCGCGCCCCGAGTGCGCCGCGCGTCAACGCTGAGCACCAGAACCTGGGAACCAAAGCGGTGGGTGATCTCATTGATGACGGCCGGGCGGGCAATGGCTGCGGTGTTGATGGAGGCCTTATCGGCCCCGAAACGCAGCAACTTATCCACATCTGATACCTCGCGCACTCCCCCGCCCACTGTCAGCGGGATGAAGACCTGCTCGGCGGCACGGGAAACAACATCAAAGGTTGTCTCCCGGTTGCCGGAGGACGCGGTGACATCAAGGAAGGTCAGCTCATCCGCCCCGGCAAGGTCGTAGCGTTTGGCCAGCTCAACCGGGTCACCGGCGTCGCGCAGGTTTTGGAACTTTACGCCCTTGACCACGCGGCCACCGTCAACGTCAAGGCAGGGAATTACTCTGATGGCAACACTCACGGCAACTACCTTCTCTAAAGTGAACAGTCTGAGGCGTTAGATGCGGCAGGCGTGGATGCTGCTGACCAGGATGGCGCGGGCGCCCAGCTCATACAGTTCATCCATGATGCGGTTGGTGTCCTTGGCCGAAACCATGGAACGCACAGCCACCCAGTCCGAGTCGCGCAGCGGTGAGACTGTGGGCGATTCCAGGCCGGGGGTCAGGGCGGTGGCCTTTTCCATGAGCGTCTTGGGCACGTCGTAGTCAAGGAGCACGTACTGGCGCGCCACCAAAACGCTGTGCAGGCGGCGGATCAGCACTTCCACACCTGCCGGCGGGGTGACACCGCGGCGACCAATCAGCAAGGCTTCGGAGTTCAGGATGGGCTCGCCAAAGATTTCCATGCCGGCAGCCTTGAGCGTGCTGCCGGTTTCCACGACGTCGGCAATGGCGTCAGCCACGCCCAGACGCACGGAGGATTCCACGGCACCGTCAAGGCGCACCACCTTGGCGTTGATGCCCAGCTCGGTCAGGTAATCACGCAGGAGGGCGTCATAGCTGGTGGCCAGACGTTTGCCCTCCAGCTCGGCAGCCTTGCTGAAGTGGCCCACCGGGCCGGCAAAGCGGAAGGTGGAGCGGGCAAAGCCCAGCGGCAACAGTTCTTCGGCGTCCACCTGGGCGTCCATGAGCAGGTCGCGGCCGGTGATACCAACATCCAACGTTCCGGCGCCAACATATACGGCAATGTCGCGGGGTCGCAGGAAGAAGAATTCAACGTTATTTTCGGGGTCAACCATGACCAGTTCGCGGCTATCGCGGCGTTGGCGGTATCCCGCCTCGGCCAACATGGCTGAAGCGGCTTCGGACAGGGCACCCTTGTTAGGGACGGCAACACGCAGCATGTGTAAGTGTCTTTCAGATCGGGTCAGGCAAAAGGTTTTGGCGTAAAATTCAACGCCTTTTCAGGGTCAGTGAAGCAGCCACAGCACGTGGCTATAGATGCTTGTAAACGTCCTGAAGGGTCAGTCCTTTGGCGATCATCATGACCTGCAGGTGGTAGAACAGTTGGGAAATCTCTTCGGCACAGGCCTCTTCCGACTCATACTCGGCGGCCATCCACACCTCGGCAGCTTCCTCAACCACTTTCTTGCCGATACCGTGAATGCCGGATTCAAGTTCGGCGACGGTACGGGAGCCAGCGGGCCGGGCTGCGGCTTTCGCACTGAGCTCATCAAAAAGGGATTCGAAGGTCTTCACGGTGCCCAGCTTACTTGCTTTGCGCGCAGTCCACGGATTCGCCGACTTGCCACGTCCAATATGTGGACAGTTTCATGTGCCTGCCCGCCGAAGGTGGGCGGAAGGCTGAAGTTGTGCGCCGGACCCGTGACGAGCCCGGCGCACTAGGAAAGGAATTCAGACGCAGAGCTGGGCCAGGGTCAGCGCCGTGGCGAGGGCCGCCGTTGTGGCTTCGTGCCCCTTGTCCTCCGATGAGCCGGGCAATCCGGCACGGTCCAGGCCCTGCTGCTCCGTGTCGCAGGTCAGCACGCCGAAGCCAACCGGCACCCCCGTGCGCACACTGACATCGGTGAGTCCAAGCGTTGCCGCCTGGCACACGTAGTCAAAGTGCGGAGTGCCGCCGCGGATGACGACGCCGAGAGCGACGACGGCGTCAAACTTCGGCGCCAGCCGCGCAGCCGCGACGGGCAGCTCAAAACTGCCCGGGACCCTGACCACCGTGGGGTCCACGATGCCGGCGTCGCTGGCCCCGCGCAGGGCACCTGCCAGCAGTCCGTCCATGATTTCCGTGTGCCAACTGGCGGCGATGATGGCCACCTTCAGCGATGCTGTGTGGGTTTTTTCCTGCGTGGTGAAACCAATGCTGGGTGCTCCGTGGCCGCTCATGTTGAGGGTCCTTCCTGGTGGTTTGTTGCTTCTTCGCCGCCCGGTGTGTCAGGTGCGTCAGAGGCGGGCGTGTTGACGTTCAGTGCGTGCCGCATGCGGTCGCGTTTGGTTTCAAGGTAGCGGACGTTCTCGGCCCGCGCAGGCACCTCCGTGGCCACAATCTCACTGATGGTGATCCCGTGACGGCCCAGTTCTTCGGACTTCAGCGGGTTGTTGCTCAGGAGTTTGATGCTGTGCAGGCCCAGCTGCTCCAGGATGCCGGCTGCCGAGGCGTAGTCGCGCGCGTCCACCGGGAACCCCAATTGTTCGTTGGCGTCCACGGTGTCCGCCCCCGCTTCCTGCAAAGCGTAGGCACGCATCTTGTTGGCCAGCCCGATGCCTCTGCCTTCGTGGCCGCGCAGGTAGACCAGTGTTCCGCCATGGCTGAAGATCAGCCCCAGCGCATACTCCAGTTGTTCACCGCAGTCGCAGCGATAGGAGCCAAGGACGTCGCCGGTGAGGCATTCCGAATGCAGCCGCACCAGCGGATCTCCTTGCGCGGCATGGGGTGAGGTGACGCTGAGGTGTTCGGCTCCCGTTGCCGCATCAGTCCAGGCCTGGGCCGTGAACACGCCAAATTTGGTGGGTAGCGAAACCACGGGGCCGCCGCTGACACTGCTCTCAGTCATGCGCTGGCCCCGCCGCCAGGTACTCCACCAGGTCGGCGATCGAAATCAGCACCAGCCCTTGTTCGTCGGCGAACTCACGCAATCCGGGCAACCTGAGCATTTCTCCGGCGTCGTCCACCACCTCGGCAATAACGCCCACGGCGTGCAACCCTGCCAACGTGCACAGGTCAACGGCAGCCTCGGTATGACCGGGGCGCTGGCGCACACCCCCGGCCACGGCGCGAAGGGGGAACATGTGCCCGGGCCGGGTGACGGCGTCGGGCGTGGATTGCGGATCCGCCAGAACTGTTGCGCTCAGCGACCTGTCCGTGGCACTGATGCCTGTGGTCACGCCGTACGCGGCGTCGCAGCTGACGGTGTATGCCGTCCCCTTGGCGTCCTGGTTGTGCGCCACCATGGGCGGCAGCGCCAGGGCGTCGGCCCGGTCATGACCCATGGGGACACAAATCACCCCGGAGCTGTGCCGAATGGTCCAACCCATGAGGGCGGGCGTGCTGTGCTGGGCGGCAAAAATGATGTCGCCCTCGTTTTCCCTGTCCTCATCATCGACCACCAAAATAGCCTCACCCCGGGCCATTGCGGCGATGGCCAGGGGAATCGGATCCAGCAGGGTGGTGGGGTCGGTTGCCGCGCTCATTGGGCTGCCACCTCGTGGGTGCTGAATTCCAGCAGACGCTGTGCATACTTGGCCAGCACATCCACTTCAAGGTTGACGGTGCCGCCAACACCCTTGGCGCCCAGACCGGTCTTTTCCAGCGTGAGCGGAATCAGCCCCACCTCAAACCATTGTTCGGGTGCGGCCGCGGGGCTGACGGCTGTCACTGTCAGGGACACGCCGTCAACGGCGATGGACCCCTTTTCGGCAATGTAGCGTGAGAACTCCCGGGGCACGGTAAAACGCAGGCGCTCCCAGGCGCCCTGATTCTCCCGTTCCAGCAAGGAGCCCACACAGTCCACGTGGCCTTGCACCACATGGCCGTCCAGGCGAGCACCGGCAACCACGCAGCGTTCAAGGTTCACTGTGTCCCCCACCCGCAATTCACCCGTTGTGGTGCGCAGCAGCGTCTCACCCATGACATCAACCTCAACCGTGCCGCCATCGAGGCGTACAGCGCTCAGGCAGACGCCATTGACGGCGAGGGACCCGCCAAGGCTCAGCCCGTCGAGGACGTCGCCGGCCTGCACCACCAACACGGCGCTGTCCGATTCCGACTGCCGCTCCAGGCGCACAACTGTGCCGCGGCCTTCAATAATTCCTGTAAACATGCTCTACTTTCCTTCCACGCTGGCGGTTTTGGCCGGCATCAGCGTCAGTTTCAGATCCGGGCCCAGCATTTCCACGGGTCCACGGGTGGTGCTGTCCCATTCCCAGCGTTGGGCGTCCGCCAGGGTGCCAATGCCCAAATCGGTCAGGGCTGGAATGCCGGCACCCAGGAGCGTCGGCGCCAGATACACCACCAGCTCATCCACCAGCCCCTGCGCCAGGAACGCCGCGTTGATCTTAGCGCCGCCCTCAATCATCAGGTGCCCCACGCCGCGGGATTGCAGTTCCCGCACGACGGCGGCAGGATCGTGAGTGTGCAAGGCTAGGAAGTCTGAACTCCCCGAGGCGCCTGTGCCTCCGCGGACGGCCGCATCCGCTGGAATCTCACGCATGCCCATGACCACCCGCAATGGCTGCCTGGCTGAGTCGGTGTCATCGGCGGCCCGGGCGGTCAGCCGCGGGTTGTCCGCGATGACGGTTCCGGTGCCCACCACAATGGCATCGACGCGGGCGCGCAGCTCGTGCGAGTCCTGCCGGGATTCCTTGGAGGTGATCCATTGGCTGGTGCCGTCGACGGCGGCAATCCGTCCGTCAACGGTTTGGGCCAGCCTGGCCGTGATGAAGGGCCGGTGCTCACGGACGGCAATAAACCATTGCCGGTTGAGGTCTTCGGCCTCAGCAGCCAGCAACCCCATCCGGACGTTAATGCCTTCGTTGTGCAGAATCTCAGCTCCCCCCGCGGCTGGCTGGTGCGGATCAGCCACTGCGTACACCACGTTGCCAATTCCGGCGTCCAGAATGGCCTGCGTGCAGGGTCCTGTCCGGCCCACGTGGCTGCACGGCTCAAGGGTGACAATGAGTGTCGCCGCCGAGAGATCACGTTTCACCCCGGTACCCAACAAGCGGTTGATCACATCAGCTTCAGCGTGGGCGGTCCCGGCACCCTTGTGATAGCCAATGGCCAGGAACGTGCCGTCGGCGTCAATGATCACAGCACCCACCAGGGGGTTGGAGCTGCGGACGCCCTGTCGGGCGGCCGAAAGGGCCGTCTCCATGCCGAGCACCTCGGCGTGGGTGAAGTGCTCCGGCTCGGGGTAGGTGCCGCCCTGATGCATGCTGGCGTTCATGATCTAACCTTTCGATTGCTCACAGTGATGTCGGGAAAAGTGGCATCGACAGATACCCGGGCGGCCTTGGCGTCGCTGGTGCGCCGGACCCGCCACCAGACAAAGAATCCGGCCAGGGTGAAGGCGCCGTAGAAGATGTACATGAACGCCGACGCGTAGTAGCCGGCGCTAAAGAGCAGCGGCACACCCACCAGGTCAACGGCCACCCAGATCAGCCAGAACTCCACCCACCCCTTAGCCATCCCGTAGGTGGCCAAAAGTGAGCCCATGAAAATCCAGGCGTCAGCCCACACTGGTTCGTAGGAACCCAAGGCCCGGAAAATGGGGGTGAGGATTGCTGTGCCGGCGATCATGGCGCCCACCAGGACCCAGCGTACGCGGACTCCAGCCCAGCGCGGCTCAACGGCCTCGCCAACGTGCGTGCCGTCGTCGGACTTCCCCGGGCGCGTCTGCTGCCACCTGTGCCAGCCGTACACGGAGACGGCGATGAACATGATTTGGCGGCCGGCCTGGCCCAGCAGGTTCACGTGGTCGGCTGAGCCGAAGACGGAGCCCATGAAGACGGTGAACAACAGGACGTTGCCGACGATACCCACGGGCCATGCCCAGATTTTACGGCGCATACCGCCGAGGGCGCTGGCGAGCCCAAAAAGATTGCCTATGACTTCACGCCAGAGCAGGAACCCGCCACCGGCAAATTCAAGTTTGGCGTCAAAGAGCCATCGCAGAAAGTCCATCGTTACCTATACCCTTTCAAGACCGCGATGGCTCCGGGGGTAACGACAGGGCTGGCGCACCCACGACGGATCGCCAACAGCCTACGCTGCCGCGACACCTTTGGCGGGTGGCCAAAACTGTTCGTGCTTCTCCCATCCAGACTTTAACTGTCGGTTCCGGAATTTCACCAGATCAACCGTGCGCTGCTCGCTGTTTCCAGCTAGCTGCGCGCGGGTCGCGGACTATAACCGCCGGTTCGGAATTACACCGACCCCGGAGCACGTGATATTTCATTTTGCCGCCCACAATTGCGAACAGCACTTACTAGTATGGCACCCTTTACGGCACCCCAAACATTGCTTACATCTTGTGTAATGCGCAGCGGGGCCAGTTCATTCCCGCCGCCATTAAAATCTATGTCGCAGTTGTTGCACCGATTTCCGGCAGGAAAGCGCTATCGGCGAGTTACAGGGATCGTTGCAACACTCCATACCTTTTGGAGTTGCGATACCGATGGAGTCTTCATCAATTAATGAAGCTTTTTTAGAGAAAATGTCATCGCCGGAAGAC
>NZ_JBTNDH010000048.1:0-22790 GCF_054511095.1 Arthrobacter sp. TMN-49
CATCATGGGCTGTAGAGCCGAACCATTCAGGTACCGCCATGCCACTCACCGCCTTGCCAGTCCAGCGTCAATTCGGAGAATCAAAGCCCTTATCTGTGGCTAAAAACTGGATTCGTCATCAGAAATTTATACGGATCACTTCTAATCTTCTGCTACCTATATTCTATGAGCAGGGTCCGACATCCTGGCAGCACGACAAACCCCTGAAGCGAAATCTGTGGACGACCACACCCCCAGCCGGGCCTGTGGAGGAATCAATCCCGGCAAAAAAGCCACAAAGACCACCAAACAAGCACCACCAAACACTCAAGACAGCCGCAACTTAAACCCCGCGTGCGACCGCACAAACCCCAGACGCCCATAGAACCGGTGAGCATCCAGGCGCCTGGGCTCAGGGTGTTGTGGACGCGTACTGGCCGGGGAGGAAAGAGCTAGGGCTGGCAGCTGGCGGTGTTGGAAGTGGAGAAGGTCCACCCCGATACATGGCGCTATCGGTCTGAAAGTGACAGTGACGTCAGAACGCTACCCCCGCCCGCCTCGCCTGCTACATTCCGGGTTCAACCAGCCCCGTGTCATAGGCCAGCACTACTGCCTGGACCCTGTCCCGCAACCCCAATTTTGCCAGGATCTTGCTGACATGCGTCTTCACAGTTTGTTGGGCAATGAAGAGTTCGGATGCGATCTCCTGATTCGAGAAGCCGCGTCCCAACAAAGTCATCACCTCTAGTTCCCTGTCGGTAAGCCCGTCGAGGCGTTCCCTCGACAAGACGGGCTTGGCCCCGGCGACAGCAAATTGTTCAATCAACCGCTTGGTCACCGAGGGCGCCAACAGGGCCTCCCCCGAGGCCACAATCCGCACGGCCGCCACCAGCTCTTCGGCGAGCGCATCTTTGAGCAGGAAGCCGCTGGCGCCCAGTCGGAGGGCGTCGTAGACGTAGTCGTCTACATCAAAGGTTGTCAGCATCAGCACATGGATGGGCGTCTCTGACTGATCCGGGTCGCCTGAAAGGATCTGCCTGGCCGCTTCCAAACCGTCCATGACAGGCATGCGAACATCCATCAGCACAACATCCGGGCGAAGTTCCCTGGCCATCTCCACGGCGCGGGCACCATTCTCGGCCTGCCCCACCACCTCAATGTCGTCCTGGGCTCCAAGAAGAGCGGCAAAGCCTTCACGGACCATGGCCTGATCATCCACAATCAGCAGTCTGATGCTCATTGTTGGGCGCTTCCTTTTGACGTTTTGGCAGCGTTGTTGTTGCCGTTGCTTAGGGGCAGTTTGGCTGTGACACTGAATCCGCCGTCGGACGTTGGCACACACACCACCGAGCCACCCACAATCGCAGCCCGCTCACGCATGCCAATGAGTCCCTGGCCCACATGGGCACCCTTGTCCAGCTGCGCGATGACGGCACCCACGTCTGAGCTGGAATTGACCACCGAAACGCTCAACGTGCCGTTGCGCACGGCGAACCCCACGCGGACCTTGGCGCCCGGGGCATGGCGGACAACATTGCTCAACGCCTCCTGAACAATCCGGTACGTGGTCAGGGCAATAACCTCGCCAATGTCATGACTTTCGACGTCGGACAACACAGGTTCTGCTATGCGCACCCCCGCCGATCGGGCCGAGGCAAAAAGCCGCGGCAGATCGGCCAGGGTGGGTTGGGGCCCCAGCTCACGGCCGGCTTCTGCGTTCCGCAGGGATCCGAGCATGCTGCGCATTTCTGTCATGGCCCTGCGGGAGTTGGCGGCAATGGCATCAAACTCGCGTTTGATCTCCTCAGGCATGTCGGCGTGGCGGTAGCTGGCGGTGGTTGCCTGCACCACCACCACCGACATTCCATGCGCCACCACGTCGTGGAGTTCACGGGCGATGCGTGTGCGTTCCTCCGCCAGCCGGCGCCGCGATTGTTCCTCCGCGCTCACTGTGCGTTCTGCCGCCAACTCGGCGCGCAGGTGCTGCCATTGCTGGGCAACAACTGCTGCCACCATGAGTCCGCCGGATACTGCAGCAAAAATGACAACATTATTTTGGGCGCCCTCTGACTGGGCGCCGGGCAGTGTCAGGTAGTTGGAGACCACACCCACCATGACGCTAGCTAGCCATGCGCCCGCGGCCACCATCCAGTGGGTGCGCAACCCTGCCAGGCAGATGACGAAAACCTGTGTCACCATAGCCACCACGCTGAACGGCATTGGCGCCGCGCCCACCGGGTTGGACACCAATGGCAGGATCACCATGGGAATGATGGAGACGAGCACACCAGCCACCGGCCTGGCAGCCGTGAGGCCCAAGGATGCCACATGCAGAATGGTCAGTCCCAGCCCGAATGACAGTGACATCCCGTACAGGTTCATGTTCAGCGGAGCCCCCACGGCCAGCAGGGCGATGCAGACGGCAGCCGTGGCCAACCAGACCCAGCCAATCCCTTTCAGACGCCACAGATTGACTGTGTTGAAGGGCGCCGAGTCAAGCACGTGTGCGGTGTTTGACGCCAGCGTCTCCAGCGGTGTTGGCGCCGCTCCCGGCTCTGTCCCTGAATTCTTAACCGTTTTCATGTCCGGTGACTATAGCCTCTGTTGTGAGTTCTGCCGTGGGACCGTCTTCATCGAGCCCTTCAAGCCCGCCTGCGGGCGTGCCCTGCCAGGAGCGAATCCTCCACCCACCCGGGGTGGCACTGGGGGTGGGCTCACCTTCCATGATGACAATTCCCGTGTTGGAGAGGTCATGATATTTGGCATCCGACCAGTCAAGATTGACGCCCCTGTATCCCGCCCAGAATCGAATCATGGCACCGTGGCTGACCATGGCAACAGCACCGGAACCGGGAAGAGAAGCCGCCTCCGCCACCACTGCATCGAAACGTTCCAGCACGTCGTGGCCGGTGTCGGCGCCAGGCATCCGTGCCCGCAAGTCACCGGCCAGCCATGATTTCAAGGTCAGCAGGTACGTCTCAATGGAGGCCCTGTCACCCTTCATTTCTAAGTCGCCGGCGCTGATTTCGCGCAACCCGGCTCTGCGCTGCGGGGTGAGCTGGCCTTCGGTTGCCAACGGGGCAGCTGTCAGGGCTGTGCGGGTCAGATTGGAAATGTACAAGGCATCGATGGTTTCCTGTGCCAAGGCAGCTGGCACCGCCGACGCCTGCCGCTGGCCCAGCGCCGTCAGGCCCGGCCCCGGCGCGGCAGTGTCCAGGAGGCCCCGGACGTTGTTAGGGGTTTGGCCGTGCCTAATCAAGATCAGTCGCATGGTTCCATTCTGTCCTACTCGCCGGTCATGTGCTCGACAACGTGCACATGACTGATTCTGGTGTCGCAGGGTCGTCACAGCCCTGTCAATACCCAGTGTGCGCGAGCCGCCTTGAGCTATGCTGAGAATGCGTTTTCAGGGATGGAGGACCTGCGTGTCAGCAGTGCGTGAACAGTTGTTCGTTTCTACATTTTGGAGCATCCGCCGGCCCAAGGCTGCCTTGACGGCAGGTCACTTTGTGATCCGGCTCAACGATCCGGCCATAGCCTTCAGCGTTGACTCATCCAACGACCTCTTGGAGTGTTACCACCGCCTTGTTGCCGCCATGGTGGACCTCCACGGGCCCGTTGTTGCCCAAGTTTATGTTGCCTTGAACTGGCAGCCGGTTGGGGATGCCATCGGCGAACCGGTAGCGGAAACCTCAACCCCCACCCTGCACCTGTTTTTGCACGGCGCAGGTCTTCCGGCGGCCTCCCCCATTTTGCGGATGCCTGCTCATGATCGGGTTTCCTACGCTAGCCCGGCTCGAGCGGATGCCGCTGTGCGCGCGGCCCTGCGCAGCGAGGCCGGTTCAGCGGCTAGCCAGTCCGGCGCCCTGCCGGAAGTCACTTTCCGCATCAACGAACTCAACGACGTCCAATGGACAGCCATTCTGGAGCCCTCCTCATCAACCCTGAACACGCTAAGCGCGGCACGGCTCCTTGAACTTGCCGCCACCTTGGAATCTTTTCATTCCCGCTCGGTTCCACCGTTTTCGGGGGCAACCCTGTGGGCCTGCGAGCAAGGCCATGCCGGTGAAAACGGCGCAGCTACCATCACCATCTTCGGTCGCCGCCATGGCCAAGCTGAGAACCCGGTGGCAGATTTTTCTCGCTCGGGGGCTCTGGACATACCCGCGCAGCCTAGCTAGGCCTAGGCTAGGGGGGTGAGCAATGAACCCGCACCCCGTGACCCCGCCGCCACTGACGCCGCCCTCGACGATGAACAAACTCAGCGCCTGGTCGGGGTGGCCATGGATCTTGCCCGCGCCGGCGAGACCGCCCAGCTCGCAGAATTCCTGGACCACGGCTTCCCCATTGATCAGCTAGATGCCCAGGGCAACTCCCTGCTGATGCTCGCGGCCTACAGCGGCCAAGCCGAAACTGTTGCCCTGCTGCTGGCCAGGGGCGCCGATGCCGATCTGCGCAACGGCCGGGACCAGTCCCCCGTGGCCGGGGCCCTGTTCAAGGGCGAGGACGCGGTGGTGTCGTTGCTGGTTGCGGCGGGGGCGGATCTCGACGCCGGAACCCCCACCGCCCGGGCCGCTGCCACCATGTTTGGCCGTGAACACCTGCTCAGCTAACGCCGGTTCGTTAAAGCACGACGGCGGCACCTGACTTTCGCTGTTAAGCGAAGGCAAGTGCCGCCGTCGTTCATCTTTAAGGGCTACGCCTTGGACGCCTGGTGGGCCTCAATGGCCTTGCGAACACCCTCGCCGTAGGCCGGATCAGCCTGGGTGCAGTTGAAGATGTGACGCTCAATGGTGGCCTGTGAGGCACCGTCGATGGCGCGGGCGGTGTTCTCGAAGAGCGCCTGACGCTGCTCCTGCGTCATCTTCTCGCGGAACAGGATGCCCGGCTGCTCAAAGTAGTTGGCATCGTCTTCGCGGAAGTTGAAACGGTCGGCAACGGCACCAATGGCCTGCGCCGGGTCGGCGTAGGCCGGCTGCTCCGGCCAGCGGCCGTAGGAGTTCGGCTCGATGCCGGGGGTGCGGCCCTGGTTGCCGTCAACGCGTCCATGACCGTCACGGTGGTACGTGTTGACAGGGTTCTTCGCGGCGTTCACCGGGATCTGGTGGTGGTTCACACCGAGGCGGTACCGTGCGGCGTCACCGTAGGAGAACAGGCGACCCTGCAGCATGCGGTCCGGGGAGAAGCTGATGCCGGGGACCACGTTGGCCGGGGTGAAGGCGGACTGCTCAATATCGGCGAAGTAGTTCTCGGAGTTGCGGTTCAGCTCCCACTCGCCCACCTCGATCAACGGGTAGTCCTGCTTGGACCAGACCTTGGTCACGTCGAAGGGGTGGTACTTGTAGGTGTCGGCGTCGGCCTCGGGCATGATCTGCACCATCAGCTTCCACTTCGGGAAGTCACCGTCCTCGATGGAATCAAAGAGATCGCGCTGGCTTGACTCGCGGTCGGCGCCAACGAGCACACCGGCTTCGTCATCGGTCAGGTTCTTGATGCCCTGCTGCGTGACGTGGTGGAACTTGACCCAGAAACGCTCGCCCGCCGCGTTGATGAGGCTGAAGGTGTGCGATCCGAAGCCGTGCATGTGGCGGTAGCTGGCCGGGATGCCACGATCAGACATGACGATGGTGATCTGGTGCAGCGCCTCGGGCAGGTTGGTCCAGAAGTCCCAGTTGTTCTCGGCGTTGCGCATGTTGGTGCGGGGATCGCGCTTCACCGCGCGGTTCAGATCCGGGAACTTCAAGGGATCGCGGAAGAAGAACACGGGGGTGTTGTTACCCACCAAGTCCCAGTTGCCCTCCTCGGTGTAGAACTTCAGGGAGAACCCACGGATGTCACGCTCAGCGTCGGCAGCGCCGCGTTCGCCGGCAACGGTGGAGAAGCGGGCAAACATTTCGGTCTTCTTGCCAACCTCGGAGAAGATGTTCGCCTTGGTGTACTTGGAAATGTCATTGGTCACCGTGAAGGTGCCAAAGGCTCCGGATCCCTTGGCGTGCATACGACGCTCAGGGATGACCTCGCGGCTAAAGTGGGCCAGCTTCTCCAAGAACCAAACGTCTTGCAGGAGCATGGGGCCGCGAGAACCTGCCGTCATGCTGTCCTGATTGTTGGAAACCGGGGCGCCTGCGGCCGTGGTCAGCGGGGCGGTGTTTTCGATAGTCATATTTATTTATCGCTCCTAGTGATTGTCAGATTCTGTTGATTCACAAGTCTTTGGGTTGCGCAGTCCGGGCAAATGCCCCAGTAAATAACCTCGGCCTCATCAATGATGAATCCGTGGCTATTGGAGGCGTGCAAACATGGCGCTTCACCAACGGCACAGTCCACATCCGCAATGTTCGCGCAGAAGCGGCACACTACGTGATGGTGGTTGTCCCCCACCCGTGTTTCAAAACGAGCCGGGGATCCCGAAGGTGCAATGCGGCGCACCAAGTCAGCTTCAACCAGCGCCGCCAACACGTCGTACACGGCCTGCTTGGACACTGTGCCCAAGACAGCCCGCACGGCACCAATAATGGTGTCGGCATCGGCGTGCGGATGCGAACTCACTGCAGCAAGAACGGCAACGCGAGGACGGGTCACGCGCAGGGGTACTGCCCGCAACATCTCCTCCAGCGCCCGTTCTTCAACCATGGCCCCATCATGTCAGCCTTTCTGGACTGAGTCCAGTAAGGCCTCCGTGTTTCGGAATTGATTCCTGCACAGCCAGCATCTGGCGCGAAGTTATGCACTGTTCGGGCCCCGGCTCTGGCGCCAGATTCTGCAAGTCCATAGGCTCAGTCCATGAACACTTTTACGGGCATTCCAATGTCTGCGGTGGAGTTTTACGCGGCCTTGGAAAGCAACAACAACAAGCCGTGGTGGTTGGCGCACAAAGACACGTACGACGCCGATGTGCGGCTCCCGCTGCAAGCGCTGGCGGACGCGCTGGAAGCCAAATTTGGTGCGGCAACGATCTTCCGCCCCTATCGGGATGTGCGGTTCTCGCCAGACAAGACCCCGTACAAGAGCGCCCAGGGCATGTTTCTGTCCAACTATGAAGGTGTGGGATTTTACCTTCAGCTCAGCGCCGACGGCCTGCTCGTGGGCGGTGGTTACCACTCCTTCTCCCCCGCCCAGCTTTCGCGGTACCGCGCAACAGTGGATGCGTCAATGAGCGGAAAGGCGCTGGAAGCCATCCTCGCCGGGCTTGTAGAGTCCGGCTTCAGCATTGAGGGCCAGACGCTCAAGACAGCGCCCCGTGGATTTCCCCGGGATCACGAGCGTGCAGATCTACTCAAGCACAAGACACTGAGCGCCTCCATGGCACTCGGGGTGCCCGGTTGGCTTGAAGGCGAGGAGGCGGAGAGCAAGATTAGCGACAACTGGGAGCAGCTGCGACCCCTGGTGGATTGGGTAATTCGCTACGCCGCGCCCTGACCTCCGGGGACGCGCCTGAGGTAGTAGCGCATGGGAGAGTGGCGGACCTTCTTGGGGGTGATCCGCACCAGCACGGCTGTGACTTTGAACAATGTACGCAACACCCAGTCCTTATGCAAGGACCACCTGAAGCCGTACATTTCGCGAACAGTGGGAGGGAGTAAGCCAACCGTTAGAAACCTCACCAGCGGCATCAGCAGCTTCACCCACACGGGTGCATGGTTGGCGGCGAGTAACTCCCTGGCCACTGCACTCACAGTCTCATCAACGCTCAGCAGGGCCACTTGCTGCTCCCAATACACCTCAAAGTCGGCGCATGATGCTGGCCAGAGTTCAGCGGGCATACCCAGGGCAGTCCCGAGCACTCCATAGCCAGCGTAAACGGACTCCGCATCTGATGCCGACAGTGCCGGGAACACGGTGGCGTATGTTTGTGCCGCTGATTTGTAGAGGGTGGCGGCCACCCACAACTGCTGCACCGGATTGGCGGCGTCATAGGCCGGAACCGCAGGCGAACCGGAAAATTTCACCGGCAGGTGGGCCCGCTGCACCTGAGCCTGGACATGACGCCGCTGTGCGGGTGTGCCGTTACTCAGGGTGTAAATGTAGCTCAGGGTGCCGTGCAGCCGCTTTAGCGGATCGGTAGCAAAATTCGAATGCCGGGCAACACCGTAGCCGACCGCCGGGTTGGCCAGTTGCAATAGGATGGCGCTGCCGGCTCCGGCAAGCAGTACCGATTCCGGTGCCACATCAGCCAAACTCAACGGCGCATTCACCCTAAAACTTCTCTGCCAGTCATGTACTACAGCGTGGCACACCGTTGGGTGTTAACGAAGCAGGGAGGGAGGTACGTGTACTCGAGTGCAGTGGCGGAACACCGCCACACGAGAATCCGTATCCCCCTCCCGCTCACGCAGAGGTCTCGCTAGCCGAGCTTAGGCGGCACAGTCTGCAGGATCCCTGCCGCTTCCTCGCGGCGCAAACGCGAGTTCCAATGCCCGTAGCTGAAGTAGAACACCAACCCCACGGCTAGCCAGATTGCGAAGAACACCCAGGTCAGCGTGGCCAGATTCAACATCAAGAAGATGCACAGCACGGCCGAAAGGACTGGAATCACAGGTCCGAAGGGAACACGGAAAGCAGGTTTCAGGTCCGGGCGCTTGTGGCGGAGCACCAAAATACCAATGCTCACCATGACGAAGGCACTGAGCGTACCGATGTTGATCATTTCGCTCAACAGTTCCACGGGTGTGAATCCAGCCAGGATGGCCACAAAAACGCCACTCAGGATCTGTGTGCGCGCCGGCGTGGCGTGGCGGTCAGAGGTCCGGCTCAGTCCGCGTGGCAGCAAGCCGTCACGGCTCATGGCCATCATGACTCGGGCCAAGCCCATCAGGAGCACCATGATCACAGTTGTCAGGCCAATGAGGGAGCCCAGTGAGATGATCACAACGGCCCATTCGGCCCCTACCAAGGAGAATGCCGTGGATAGCGACGGATCATCCACTTGCGCAAGGTCCTTGTAGGACACCATTCCGGTAACCGCCAAGGTGACAAGAATGTACAAAACAGTCACCACGGCCAGGCCGGCAAAGATGCCGCGTGGCAGCGTCTTGGACGGGTTTTTTACTTCTTCGGCGCTGGTGGCCACGACGTCAAAACCAATGAAGGCAAAGAACACCAAGGCTGCCCCGGAGACTATTCCCACAAAACCGTAGATGGCTGGCTCGGCTCCCGTGAGCAGGGACAGGAACGGCTGAACCTGCCATGAGGTGTCGGTGGCAACTGCCGGCTGCGACGGGGGAACAAACGGCTGGTAGTTCTCGATCTTGACGTAGAAGAAGCCCACGACGATCACAAACAGGACGATGCCAATTTTGATCAGAGTGAAAACGTTATTGATGCGAGCAGCCAATTTGGTGCCCATGACAAGAATGAACGTGAAGACTGACACCACAATCAGCGGCCCCCAGAACACGGTCACGGGGCCCAACGCAAAGTTTGAGGGAACATCGAGGTGCACAGCCTCAAAGAAGTTACTGAGGTAGATACCCCAGTACTTGGCAATCACCGAGGCCGCCATGAGCAGCTCCAGGATCAGATTCCAGCCAATAATCCAGGCGAGAAGTTCGCCCACTGTGGCGTAGGTGAACACGTAGGCACTGCCAGTGACCGGTATGGCCGTAGCAAATTCCGCGTAGCACATGATGGCCAACGCGCAGGTGATGGCCGCGAAAACAAAGGAAACGGTGACGGCTGGCCCCGCGTGATGCGCCGCAGCCTTGGCACCTACTGAGAAGATACCGGCGCCTACGGCAACAGCAATTCCCATGATCATCAAGTCCCACGTGGTGAGGGTTCTTTTGAGACCGTGGCCTGGTTCGTCAGCATCCGCAAGGGAATGCTCAATCGATTTAGTTCTGAACAAGTTCATGGAAACCGCTTATCTTCAGGTAATTTCAACTAACCCACAGTAGCGATCCTTAGCAGAATAGCCACATTCACTGAATCTTGTCTCACCTGATGAGACGCAGGTTTGACGCTTCGCGTCCCGCCCACAGCTCAGCGCGGAGGCTGAAACACAATGCTGGTGGTGACGTCGGAGGACCCAACTGCGGAAGCGGAAATCACCAGCGGGTAGCCACTCACAATGCTCATGGTGGGCACCGACAGGTCAAAGGTTGCGGTCCCTGGGCTCCAGCTGGCAGCCGTGCATGAGCTCTGCCCCGGCATCGAACTGGAAGCATCCAAGCACTCCCACCCGTCACGGGAGGACGCAGCAAGCGGCATCTTCACCCAGTATTTCTGCATTCTGAAGGTGACAGCGGCATTGCTGAGTTTCGTCTGGCCAGCATGGGAGAGGGTCACCCGGATTTTCGCTCTAGGGTAGCTCCACCGCGAAATGCTCGCAGTCGCAGAGATCTTCACATCCTCCGGCGAGCCGGTTGGCGACGGGGCGGGGGTGGTCGGCGCCACAGTGGGGATGGGCGGTGAAGGGGTAGGAGTCAGCGACGCACCCGGACTGGGGGTGGTGGGCGCCAGAGTGGGGATGGGCGGTGAAGAGGTGGGCGCCGGTGACGCGCTCTGCCCAGGGGTCTGCGGCGAGGGGGTGGGCGCCGGTGCCGAGCCCGGACTGGGGGCGGGAGTCGCGACCTGCAGGGGAAGCCACCATGGTTGCCACGGGCGTGACCAATCACCCTGGCCGGGCTCTTCGGGATCGCGGGTTGGCAACCATCCGGCAGACTCGCTCGGATTGGCGGAGCTGGTGGGAACGGCCACCACCGGCGGTGGAAGGGCTGAGCCTGGCAAGATACCACCCGGGCCTGGCGGAGCTAGGGCACTAGGTGATGACGCCGAGGCCGGAATACTGCCAATCACCAGCGGAGGCTTCGCCACGGCAGCTACCACAACACCACCCAAGAGAATCAAGCCAACTGCGGAGGTGGCCACCGCCGTGCATACCGGGCCGAAAGCGCCGGCGCCGGCATCGGTCCCTGTGGTTCCGCCTCCGGCTACTGTCCCCGCCCCGAAAGCAACGCCCGAGACCTGAGTAGTAGCCAACCCCGCGAGACTGAAACCGACGAATAAAGGGAGAATAACTGAGCGCATGCCGCCGCCTACATCGTTTAGATGCAGCAATGCTTCGGTACAGCGCAAACAGCCCTGCAGGTGGGCCCGAACCTGGGCGGACCGCCTACGCGTCAACCCTCCACGCGAATAAGAGCCGAGATTGCCCGCATAGTTGCTGCAGCCGTTGTCGGCGGTTGAAACATGGTTTTGCAGATACGCCTGCTTCAGCCCCTCACGAGCTCGCACAGCTAGTGCGGCTACCGCATTGGCTGAAATACCCATGATGGGAGCCATGCCCGCAGGTGTCATGCCGTCCACCTCCGAATACCACAGCACTGCTTGCCAGCGCTCGGGTAATTCCCGGAAGGACCTGCCCACTACATCATGCTCAAATGCTGTTATGGCTGGATCCGTGCGCAGCGGCGGCGCCATGACGGTTTCAAGATCGTCCATGAGGACATGTTTGTCATCGGCGGCCCGTTTCCCCAGGGCCAAACGACGCAGCGTTGTCAACAGATAGGCACGGAAAAAGACCGTCGGACCATTTCCGGCCTGGATGGCCTCGAGAACTTTCGCGAAGGCCTCCGCCACCAGATCAGGAATATCGCTGGGATTACGGGCATATCCGCGCGCTGTAACCATGGCGGAACCAACATGCCGCTCATACAGGCCAGCAAAAGCTTCGTTGTCTCCAGTTCGCACTTGGAGAATCAACGCCTCATCGCCACCCGGCGCCGGCGCAGCCCCGCTAGCTTCCTTGACGTCGTTCCGAGTCAACTTCTCCCCCTCTTCGTTGACTGAGGCCTGCACGCAGGAAAATTCAGTCTACGTCAGCGCGCACCTTCTGCACTGTGAGTGCAAAAGACGAAAATCGTGACGCGAAAATTGATAACTTTTTGAATAGTCTTTTTTGGCTTTAAGTGCCAATGTCGCGGGCAGCCTCACTGATCTCCAGTGGGCGCCCGCGACGGCAGAACTACGTGCGTGATGCGTTACTAACAGTGACTCCTAATGCGTGCGACGAACCCGTCGAAGTAACAAGATGGTTGCCCCGCCTGCCAGGAGCAATCCGCCAAGAAGCAGGGGCAGCGGCGCGCTGGATCCGGTTTGCGCCAAATCCCTGTTCGGCACGGCTGTCCCAGTGTTCGAAGCAGGGACGCTCACCGCAGCGCTTGTTGCAGCAGGCGAGGGGTCAGCTGTGGTCGCCGTCGCGGGCCCGGTGGGCGCTGGCGACTCGCTCGGCGTCGGCATTTCAGTCGACGCCGGGGTCGCAGGTTCAGTCGTCGTCGGCGTCGCAGGTTCAGTCGGCGTCGGCTTCGCAGGTTCAGTTGGCGTTGGCGTGACGATGTCAGTGGTGGTGCAAGGCTTTTCTGCAACACACTCAGCCGGGGGGACAGTTCCTGTTCCTGTGACTGAGTTGGTGAGGGTCGCTCCGTACGCATCGTCGTTGACCAGGATCTGGTAGCTCAGGGTCGCCGTTGCACCCTTGGCCAAGCTAAACGGTCCGGCTGTCAATTGCTTGGCGACGGGGTCTGCCACACCTCTGGGGGCACCACCAGCTACCGTGAGCTGTGCCGAACCGGCAACAAATGAGGCATCGTTCAGGACGCCTGCAAGGTCATCGTGAAAAGTTATGCCGTCAACCGTTCGTTCACCGGTGTTGCGAGCTTCCACTGTGTAGTTAATGGTGTCACCCGGGTTGACGGGGTCCGTGGCATCGGAAGTCTTGGCCATGGTCCACGCAGCAGTAGGGGCCTTGTTCGTGACTGTGCAGGATGTGACGGTGCCCGCAAGCGCTGTCACTTCAAAGCCCACGTTTCCGGCATCGTCGGTGTTGGTCACGGCCAGTGGCTGACCATCACGGGTGCACACAGCGTTGTAGCCGCCATTTTGCACGACCGTGTAGCCGGGCTGTTGACGCTCCCTGACGGTCACCGTGGCAAGTTTTTTGGCCTGAAAGTCCAAAGCCATGCCCGCCTGACCGTTCGCGCCGGTGGTCAGCGTTTCTTGCGCGGCGTTGGCAGGTGTTGCATCAAAGACCCAACCTTCACCAGGGGTGGTGTCCGTGGAATCAGAGGCCTCAACAGCCTTGTTCACGTTCAGGGTGCCCGTGCAGCCGGCTGTTGCAATGTCCGTCAAGATTTTCGCCAACTCATCATAGTTGGTGGTGAAGTAGTCGGTGCCAGCAACCGGTCCTGAGATCTGAGCCAGCCGGGCAGCATCTGCTCCTTTCACGCCAACTCCGATGATCCGAGTTCCGGCATCCTTGAGCCGGTTGGCCTCTGGGATGGCAGCATTCAGTGATGCCGTGACATTGCTGGCGCCACTCTGGCCCGTGCCGCCCTTCCCGCTTGCACTGTCTTGCCTTTCATTGAGCGGATTCTCACCAAAGAACGTCGGGAGTCCGTCGGTAAAGAAGATCACGCCGTCGTAACCGTCGGTGGGCACAATGTTTAGGCCCTGCTGCCAGTTGGTTCCACCGAACCAGCTTTGGGAATCGCCGGGGCGGGTAAGCCCGTCGATGCTCGCCTTCACGCTCGCCGCTCCGTGGTCGGAAGCCACGGACGTGGCCGCCAATTGCTGCGTTGCAAAGGTTGCAAAGCTGTAGACGCCCAGACTTGTGCCGGTGCCCTGCAGGGCAGCAACAGCTGCGGTGCTGGCAGATTTGACGCTCTGGACATCGTCATTGGTCATGGACGAAGACATGTCAAAGACCATGGCCAGATTCAAGCCACATTTTTGTTCAAGGTCAGGGTTGGGAGACACGCTGGGCGCCGCAGCAACGTTGGCAACTGTTGCCGTGGTGCTAGCCAGCGCCGGTAAAGCGCCTGCCACCATGGTTCCGGCGACGGCAAGGGCAGCAACGGCACCGGTAACTTTGCGTCCCCGCCAAAGGTTCTTTCTCAACATGTGTAGCAATCACTTTCACTTCATGCCGGCCGTTTATTCGGCCGGTCATTAAGTGAGAGAGGGGTTGGCGCTATTCATGACGAGAAAAACCGTCAATGTGATTGAGCGCACTTTGACGGTTTTTCAGAAACTACGTTGTGGTGCCGCTACTGCCGGGAAATGTTCACCATCTGCTCGCGATTCACAACCTTGATGCGCTCACGAGTCACCTCGATTCCCGGCTCCGGGACATAGCCGGCACCCAATTCCTTCTCATGGGCGTCAAGTTTGTTCCAACCCTCCCAGGTGGTGTGGTCCACGCCGCGGTCCTTGAGTAGTTGCACAATCTCATCCTCGTCGGGGCGCAGCGCCTCCGGCAAGGAAAGTCGATCCTCCAAGAGGCACCCAATGGTTTCCAGGGCGTCGCCCTTGGTGCTGCCAATCAGGCCAACCGGACCGCGCTTAATCCATCCGGTCACGTACAGCCCCGGCACTTGGGTGCCGTCGGCGGCCACCACGCGTCCGCCGTCGTTCGGGACAACACCCCGGCGAGCGTCGAAATCCACGTCGGGCAGCTCCGAACCGAGGTAGCCCACAGCCCTGTACACGGCCTGCACCGGGTAGTCCACCATTTCACCGGTGCCGCGAACGTTGCCCGTGCCGTCAAGTTCGTTGCGTTCAAAGCGAATCCCGGACACGTGCCCGTCAGTGCCCATGATCTCCAAGGGCGTGTGCAGGAAGTGCAGATGCAGGCGGCGCGACGCCGGAACCCGGGTTTCGTCGTGATCTTCCGCCAGCCAGTTGGTCAAGGTGTTGACCATGATTTTGACCTGGTTGTTGCTCTTGATGGCGGCGTCGGATGCCTCATCAAAGTCAAAGTCCTCTTCGTAGAGCACAATGTCCACGTCGCGGGAATGGCTGAGTTCGCGCAGTTCCAACGGAGTGAATTTAACCTGCGCAGGACCGCGGCGACCGAAAATGTGAACATCCGTCACCGGCGATTTCTTGAGGCCAGCGTAGACGTTGTCCGGAATTTCGGTGACCAGCATGTCCTCCGCGTGCTTGGACAACACGCGGGCCACATCCAACGCCACGTTTCCGTTGCCAATGACGGCAATTTCCTTTGCCTCCAGCGGCCAGTCCCGTGGCACGTCGGGGTGGCCGTCGTACCAGGAAACAAAATCGGCGCCCCCGTAGGAGCCGTGAAGGTCTATGCCGGGGATGTCCAAGGCGGCGTCCTTGGTGGCGCCCGTGGCAAAGATGACCGCGTCATAGTGGGACTGCAGATCGCGCAAGTGCAGATCCCTGCCGTACGTGACGTTGCCGAAGAAACGGATGTCTCCCCTGTCAAGCACCCTGTGCAGGGCGTTGACTATGCCCTTGATCCGGGGGTGGTCCGGGGCCACCCCATAGCGGATGAGGCCATAAGGCGCTGGTTGCGATTCAAAAATGTCGATGCTGACGTGAACATCGCCGCCAGCAACTTCCTGAGACTTGGTCAAAATATCTGCCGCATAAACGCCAGCCGGGCCGGAGCCAATGATAGCGACGCGGAACGGGCGAGTGGCGCTCAAATTAGCCAAGAAAGAAGTCCTTCCGAACGGTGAATCGCAACATCTACGGATATAGGAGTTGCTCACGGAGGCGCGAATTAAGCCCCGCTTTCATAGTCTAATTGCCACCACGCTTTATCAGCGGAGCGGAAATGACAATTTACGCTCGGGAACACCGCAGGTGGCAGCACCGGCACCAGAGGTACCAGCATGAATCCCGGTGCAGCTGTTGTTGTCGATGGTCTGCTGCCTCCTGCCGTCCACTCGATTCAAAGTGGACATGGAATTTATCTCGCTTCAGTGTTGCTATGGAGTTTGTGATAGATAGCGAACCTCAAGTCAGCGAGCCTGAAATGACCCGGCAGTTGCGCGTCAAGCCTGCCCGCACGGAGGCCGCAACTGGGGTGCTCTACGGCATCGGAGCCTACGGCCTGTGGGGCTTGCTGCCCATTTACTTCCTGTTACTGATGCCCGCCAACAGCATTGAGATCGTGGCAAACCGTGTGGTGTGGTCGCTTTTCTTTTGCGCGCTGGTCATCACCATCAGCCGTGGCTGGGCGAAAATAGGCGCCGCCCTCAAGAACCGGCGCATCCTGGGAACGTTGACCGTGGCGGGCGTCCTGATAGTGATCAACTGGCTGACCTACGTGTTCGCTGTGACGACGGGCAGCGCCATTGAGGCTTCCCTTGGCTACTTCATCAATCCCCTGGTCTCTGTCCTGATTGGTGTCATCGTCCTGAAGGAAAAGCTCCGGCCACTGCAATGGGCGGCTGTGGGTGTCGGCTTCATAGCAGTTGTGGTGCTGACCTTCAGCTACGGCAAACTCCCCTGGATTGCCCTAGTCCTGGCATTCAGCTTTGGCAGCTACGGGTTCGTGAAGAACCGCGTGGGCGGCAAGGTCGATGCCATCACCAGCCTGAGCATCGAAACAGCCGTGCTGACCCCATTCGCCCTTGCCACCCTGGTGGTACTGACGGCTCTGGGACAGGCCACGCTGACCGGATTTGGTGCTGGCCACTTCTGGCTGCTGGCCGCCTCTGGGGTGATCACGGCGGTGCCGTTGCTGTTCTTTGGGGCTTCCGCCAGCAGGCTATCCATGACAGGGATTGGCCTGCTGCAGTTCATGACACCGCTCATTCAGTTCATTGTGGCGCTGACAATCTTTGGCGAACACATGAGCTTTGAACGGTGGGTGGGTTTCTCCATTGTCTGGGTTGCCCTGCTTATCCTGATCGTGGACATGCTCGCCAGCTACCGCCGCACGTCTCGGTTGCGGCAAGTCGCGGCGCGCTAGTTGGCGAGCATCCCACAAGTGGACCGGCCTCCGTCCGCCTAGATCCCCTGGGCCTGGAAGTCTCGGGGTACAACAACCATGGGCACCGGCAGCGAGCGCAGAATCTTGTTGGCAGTGGAGCCGATGAAGATTTTTCGGTTTTCGGCGAGACGGCTGGACCCCACAATCACGAGTTCCCCTGACTTCCAGCCGATCCCGTCCACGGCTTCTTCAATATTGCGCCCGTGGGCCAGCGTGACTGTCACCTTGTTGTGCGGCAGTCGGCCGGCAGCCTTAGCCAGCACGGTGTTCACGTGCTGGCGGGCAGGGCTGAGGGCGTTGTTCAAATCAAAGTCTGACTGCTCCAACTGGTCAATCTCCACCACCGACACCAGCCGAAGCGGTACGTGCCGCCTGCTCGCTGCCGTAATGCCGACGTCGAGCACGCTCTGCCAGCCTTCACGCACACCTGTCATCACCGTCAACCGGGTGAGGGGGTCCCTGCGGTTGTAGCCGCGTGGGGCCAGCGCTACCGGGACAGGGGAGGCGTGCAGCAACCCGTTCGCCACAGAACCCAGCGTGAACCGTTTGAACACACCATTGCTGGCGGCACCCACCACAATGAGCGCGGCGTCGTCTTCTGTGGCCGCATCGATCAAGCCGTGTACAAATGACTCTGCGGTTCGGGAGGAGAACGTGGCACTGACGTCAACGGGCACCATGGCCAACGCGAGCTTTTCCATGTCCGGATCAACCGCCTTGTTCGCATGCGTCACGTTGACTACGTGAAGTTCCGCCCCTTGAGTGCGTGCAATAACCCCGGCGAGAGCAACGGCATCAGCGCCGCGCTCATCGGGACGGTATCCGACAACATATTTCATGAATTCGACCCTTCGGCAGGCCCCGTTGAACGCAGCTAGGTAGTGCGCACGCCGGGACGTTCGTAGCACTGACTGTACAGCCGCCGGGCCACTGCGGAAAGGGTTTTCTGTTCCGGCTTTGTGAAGCTCTTGCTCGACACCGGGTGGGAGCCGCGCCGGGACGTCCTTGGGACACCAAAGCGGCACCCACGGTGGGTCAAAAGCCCATCCTGGGTGCCGCCGTCGAACAGGGTTGTTGCCTAGACTGCTGCCGCGCGGATGGCGTCGCAGAGGACGTCCAGGCCGTCGTTCAGCAGTTCGTCGCTGATGACCAACGGCGGCAGCAGACGGATCACATTGCCGTAGGTGCCACAGGTCAGGATGACGACGCCGGCCTGCAGGCAGGCTCCTGCGATGGCCTTGGCTGCTTCGGCGTTGACTTCCTTGGTGGTGGCGCCCGTGCCGGGCTTGACCAATTCGATGGCCATCATGGCCCCGCGCCCGCGGATATCGCCGATGATGTTGGTGGCGCCCATCTCCTCAACGAGAGCCGTGAATCGGTTGGTGACGATCTTTTCAAGGGTGGCGGCGCGGCCGTTGAGGTCGTGCTCCTTCATGGTTTTGATGGCTGCCAGGGCCGCAGCGCAGGCAATCGGGTTTCCACCGTACGTGCCGCCCAGGCCACCGGGGTGGACGGCGTCCATGAGGTCGGCGCGGCCGGTGATGGCGCTCAACGGCAACCCGCCACCAATGCCCTTGGCCATGGTGATGATGTCGGGCACAACACCCTCATGCTCTGAGGCGAACCAGGCGCCGGTGCGGCAGAAGCCCGACTGGACCTCATCGGCGATGAAGACAACACCGTTTTCCTTCGCCCAGGCGGCCAAGGTGGGCAGGAAACCGTCGGCCGGGACAATGAAGCCACCCTCACCCTGAATCGGCTCGATCACGATGGCGGCAACAGAGCTGGCGCCAATTTGTTTTTCGATCATGGTGATGGCGCGGCGCGCTGCCTCCTCACCCTTGATGTCGGCTTCTTCGCGGTACGGGTAGCTCATCGGCACGCGGTAGATTTCCGGCGCGAACGGGCCAAAGTTGGTCTTGTACGGCATGGCCTTAGCGGTCAGCGCCATGGTCAGGTTGGTGCGGCCGTGGTATGCGTGGTCGAAGGCGACGATGGCGTCGCGCCCGGTGGCCAAACGCGCAACCTTGACGGCGTTCTCGACGGCTTCTGCACCGGAGTTGAACAGCACCGTGCGCTTCTCGTGGGTGCCCGGGGTGAGGGCGTTCAGCTCTTCAGCAACGGCCACGTAGCCTTCGTAAGGGGTGACCATGAAACAGGTGTGGGTGAAGTGCCCCACCTGCTCGCGGACTGCATCCACCACGTTGGCGTCCGACGCGCCAACACTGGTGACGGCAATGCCTGACCCCAAGTCGATGAACGAGTTGCCGTCAACATCTTTGATGATGCCACCGTCAGCATCTGCAACGTACACCGGAACGCCCGAGGCCACACCCGCAGCAACAACGGCCTTACGGCGGGTCTCAAGCTCCACGGACTTCGGACCGGGGAATGCGCCAAGAATCTGGCGCTTCTGCTCAAGACGGAACTGGATTTCAGACATGGAAATACCTTTCAAAAGGGAAGTGCTCAGAATATGTAGTGGGGCGGACTACGCGTCCAGGTTGCTCATGACGTGCTTGATCCGGGTGTAGTCCTCTACGCCGTACATCGAGAGGTCCTTGCCGTAGCCGGACTGCTTGAATCCGCCGTGCGGCATCTCGGCAGTGAGCATGATGTGGGTGTTGATCCAGACGGCACCAAAATCCAGGTCGCGGGAGACGCGCATGGCCACACCGTGGTTGGAAGTCCAGACACTCGACGCCAAGGCGAAGTCGACGTCGTTGGCCATTTCCACGGCTTCCTCCTCGGTCTTAAACGTCTGGACGGTGATGACGGGACCGAACGTTTCCTGCTGCACAATGTCATCGCTCTGCTTCACGCCGTCAACAACTGTTGCCTCAAAGAAGAAGCCCTTGTCGCCCGCACGCTTGCCACCAGTCACCACAGTGGCGTAGGCGGGGATGTTGGCAACCACGTCGCTGACTGCGTTGAAGTGGTTGATATTGTTCAACGGCCCAAAGTAGTTCAGGGAGTCATCCTCGTGGCCTGTCTCCAAACCGCGGGTGGCGGTGGCCAAGGCTGCGACAAACTCGTCGTGAGCTGATTCCTCAACCAGCACGCGAGTGATGGCCGTGCAGTCCTGGCCGGCGTTGAAGAAGGAGAACTCGGCGATGGACTGAGCAGTCTTGCCCAAGTCTGCATCGGCAAAGACGACGGCGGGCGCCTTGCCACCCAGCTCCAGGTGGGCGCGCTTGAGCCCTTTGGCAGCGCCCGTGGCGACGGCGATGCCGGCCCGCACGGAGCCGGTGATCGAGACCATGGCCGGAACCTTATGGTCAACCATGGCCGCACCCGTTGCGCCGTTTCCCAGCACAAAGTTCAGTACGCCGGCCGGAACAATGTCCTTGGCGATGTCGGCAAATACCATGGTGCTTTCAGGGGTGGTGTCGCTGGGCTTGAGAACAACAGTGTTTCCGGCGGCCAGGGCCGGGCCGATCTTCCAGATCATCATCAGGAACGGGTAGTTCCACGGGGTTACCTGGGCGATGACGCCTACGGGTTCGCGGCGCACATAGGACGTCATGTTTTCCATGTACTCGCCTGCTGCGCGGCCTTCAAGCAGGCGCGCGGCACCGGCAAAGAAACGCAGCTGGTCCGCTCCTGCACCGACTTCTTCGGCGGCAATCATGGCCTTGACCTGGCCGGTGTTGCGGTGCTGGGCTTCCACGATCTCGTCGCTGCGAGCCTCAATGGCATCGGCCAGCTGCAACAGCACGGTTTGGCGCTGACCGGGAGTTGCATGCTTCCACGTCTTGAAGGCTGCGGCGGCCGCGCTCATGGCGGCGTCCACATCGGCTCGGGACGAGACGGGTGCCTTGGCAACAACCTCACCGTTGGTGGGATTGACGATGTCCAGGGATTCCGTGCCGGAAACCGGGACAAATGCGCCGTTGATGAAGTTCTGCAAGGTCTGGACCACAGTGTTCAACCTCTTTAGCTCGATGTTCGGGACGCGGGTGATACACCGCATATGCGAAATCCTAAGCCCGCGGCAGCCCCTGAGCGAATAGTCACTTGCACCACTGCACCCTTAAGGCGTAGTGCGTTTGTATAGTTGATCCATGGCACTTTCCTTGGCAGACCTGATCGGCGTACCCGGCTTATCCCTGAAGAATCTAGGTTCGGTAAGAACTCCCCTCACCGCGGCCATCGACTGGGTGGCTGTCACCGAATTGGAAAACCCCCAATCGTTCCTGAGCGGTGGCGAACTGGTGCTGACCACGGGGGCCCGGCAAGGCACGGCGGATTCGCAGCGTTCCTTTGTGCGGCAGATCAAGCGTGCGGGAGCTGTTGGCATTGGTTTTGGTGTCGGTTTTGAGCACGCAACAGTGCCCGCAGCCCTTTTGGCCGAGGCCGACCGTTGGGCGGTGCCAGTAGTTGAGGTCCCCTACAGCACCCCTTTTATTGCCATTGGCAAGCTGGTTGCCGACGCCCGCTCCTCGGACCACTACACCAAATTGGAGCGACTGCTGCGCGAGCATCAGGTGTTGGCGCGCGCGCTTCTGACAGGGGGCGGGCTGCCCGCGTTGTTGCAGAAACTTTCCTCCATGGTGGCGGCGGATTTAGTCATAACGCAGTATGGCGGCGAAGTAGCTACAACTTCCGCTGGCGCAACTCCTGACGACGGCGCTTGGCATGCGGTAGCACTGTCCACAGGAAAGCGGGATTCGAGCACATTGTGGCTGCGCAGACCCTTCCACGACGACGGGATAGTTGACTACGCCCGCGGTCTCATCAGCATTGAGCTGAATAACCTGGTGCAGCGCCGTCACACTGAACGCCAAATTGCCGGCCAGGTCATCGCGGATATTGCCCGGGGCACCTTGGAAGCCGCCGATTCCACTGCCCGGCTGGAGAATCTAGGCATCGTCACAACAGGCAAGAGCTTTGTTTTGCTGGTGCGCGCCGAGGACAGCCAATTCGCAACCCTTTCCACCATCTCGCTGCCGGTCAGGCTGGAAACCGCCGTGGCCGCCGTCGTCAGTTCCGAGGGAAGCCAAGAACTGGTCGTCGTGGTTCCCGCCCAGGCCGGCGATCCTACCGACCTGGGCAGGGCCCTTAGTCACCAGATGCACAATGTGGGGATCACCGCGGCCGTGGGAATAGGCGGCACCTACTCCCAGGCCAATGGTTTGCGATGGAGCTATTTCGAGGCGCGTGAGGCAGCCACTCGGGGCTTAGAAGTCAACGCCCCGGAGCGGCTGAGCCTGACGTCACTGTTGCTGGCCAGCGAGGACGTGCCCATGTCGGACATGGCAGCCGAGGCTCTGGGGCC
This sequence comes from Arthrobacter sp. TMN-49, assembly GCF_054511095.1. Lineage (NCBI taxonomy): Bacteria > Bacillati > Actinomycetota > Actinomycetes > Micrococcales > Micrococcaceae > Arthrobacter > Arthrobacter sp. TMN-49. Next base: position 22,005 of record NZ_JBTNDH010000048.1, read on the forward strand.
TCTCACAGCCTTCGACGCCTCACATGGGGCCGAGTTGGTGGACACCTTGGAGACGTACTTGAGGCTCAACGGTTCTGTGGCGGCCGTGGCTGACGCCATGGCTTTGCACAGAAACACTGTCCGCTACCGGCTCACCCAGATTGCTGAGCTCACAGGCTATGACCCCGCTTTGACGCCTGACCGCGTGCAACTGTGGCTGGCCTTGGCTGTGCGCAGATTGTCCCCGCCAGCCTGATCTCGCGGCGCCTTCACTCGTGGAGTGGAGACGACGAATCAAGCTGGCGAGGATAACCCTCATGTTTGCCTATGCGACGCTGCGGTAGCTGAACTTACGAACCAGCAAGAGCAATCCAAGCCCAACGAGGAGAGCCAATACTGACACGTAGATCGACCACATCCCTGCGCCTGTAGAAGCCAGTTGGCGGGGTGCCGCACTGCCCAAAGCCTGCGACCCTGAGCTCATTGCCTGAACGTTGCCGACCGTCGCCGCGGGGGTTCCCGGGGCCACTGGGGTTACAGGGGCTACCGGTGTCACCGGGGTAACGGGCGTTACAGGTGTCACCGGGGTAACAGGGGTTACAGGTGTCACCGGGGTTACGGGCGTCACCGGGGTTACGGGCGTTACGGGGGTTACGGGCGTTACGGGGGTTACCGTGTTTGTGGCTTCCGAACCGTTGGAAACAGCATTACCCAAAACACCCACAGCATTCCCGGACACATTCACCGGCACCGTGACAGGGGCTGCCACCTGAACATCGCCCAACACATCACCAACAAGGCCGCCAC
>NZ_JBTNDH010000049.1:0-21673 GCF_054511095.1 Arthrobacter sp. TMN-49
GTTTTACTCACAACTCACAAGCAAAACCCCTCAACTGTCCACGAGGGTAAGAGACATAGTGTCTACGAAGGTCCGAGACAGAACCGTCCAATAAGGTATGCGACATAACAGCACCAAATCGGGTCCGGAAAGCGCATTCCAATCGATTTGCTGCCACACAGATTGGAGAGGGGGGTCTCGAGTTGGTGTTTCGCCCAAACACATGTACTGTTGAGGACGCAACGCGGGGTGGAGCAGTTCGGTAGCTCGCCGGGCTCATAACCCGGAGGTCACAGGTTCAAATCCTGTCCCCGCAACCAGATGAGGAAAACCCTCGGCCAGATGGCCGGGGGTTTTTCGTTTCCCGCTCCAGGAAACTGGCCACGGCCGGCGGTACGCCGTCGAACACCGCAACTAAATGTGGAGGCACTAGGCCGGGTAGAGCGCCACCTCGGCGGCCTTAACCACAAAGTACACCTCGGAACCTGGCACCAGTCCCAGCTCAGCCGTAGCCGCCGGTGAAATGTCGGCGGACAAACGTGCCGCCCTGACCCGGATGTGGTCCCCGTGCGGCTCCAGCTCGGTCACCCGCACCTTGAACACATTGCGCGGGCTGCCGTGTGGTGGCGTCGGGAACACAGACACGGCCGACGGCGGGAACGCGGCCATCCCCTCTTGCCCGCCCACCGCTTGGGGTACCTGGGTTTCGGAGCGGCGGTGTCCGGTGACCAGCACGCCGTCGTCCATCAGGAGGGAGGAGCCGCTCAGTGATCCCGGTAGGACGTTCAGGCCGGCCAGGGACGCGGCAAAGGAGCTGCGGGGGTGGGCCAGGACTGTTGCAGTGGGGCCGGACTCAACAATTCTTCCGTCTTCCATGACCACTATCCGATCGGCGAGCATCAGCGCATCCAGCACGCTGTGGGTGACGATGACGGCGCGGCGGCCGGCCAGCACGCGCTTGAGCAGGCTGCGCAGGAAGGGGGCGTGGTTGACGTCCAGGGCGGCCATGGGCTCATCGAGCAGCAGCAGTGCGGGGTCGGTGGCCAGTGCCCGGGCCAGGGCAACCCGTTGTGCCTGCCCGCCGGAGAGCTGGGCGGGCAGGCCGGGCGCCAGTTCCGCGGCGTCCACTTCGCTGAGCCAGTGGTGGGCGGCCGTACGGCTTGCCGACTTGCTCATCCCCTGGCTGCGTGGGCCAAAGGCGACGTTGTCCAGAACGCTCAGATGTGGAAACAGCAGGGGTTCTTGGGCCAGGACACCGAGCTCGCGTGCATGCGGCGGCAGCCAGGTGGTGCCGGGGGAGAGCTGGAACAGGGTCCGCCCACCCAGCGTGGCATGGCCGGAATCCGGTTTGAGTAGTCCGGCGAGTACCTGGACCACGGAGGACTTGCCCGCACCGTTGGGTCCCATGACGGCGATGGTTTCGGTGGGCTCCACCGTGAGGTCAACGTCCACGTTCCGGGCGGCGATTGTGGCCCGCAATGCCAGGGTCATGACGCGGGCCGGGCCAGGCGCGCGCGCAGTGGCGACTTCGGCACACGGTACGTCACGGCGACCACCACGGCAGCCACGGCGATGAGCAGGAAGGACAGTGCCACAGCAGCCTCGGGATCCGTTTCACGTTGCAGGTAAATCTCCAGGGGAAGTGTCCGGGTGACGCCCTGCAAACTCCCCGCAAAGGTCAAGGTTGCCCCGAATTCACCCAGGCTGCGGGCAAACGCCAACACGGCACCGGAGACCAGGCCGGGCAACACCAGGGGCAGCGTGATCCTGCGCAGCACGGTGCTGGGCCGTGCGCCGAGGGTGGCGGCAACCGCCTCATACTTTTGCCCGGCAGTGCGCAGCGTTCCCTCCAGGCTGAGCACCAGAAACGGCAGGGCCACAAACGTCTGCGCCATGACAACCGCTGCCGTGGAAAACGCAATCTGGAGCCCCAAAATCTGCAGGGATTGCCCCAGCAGCCCCTGCCGGCCAAAGGTGTACAGCAACGCCAAGCCACCCACCACGGGCGGCACCACCAGCGGCAGCAGGATCAAGGCCCGCAAAACACGCTGGCCACCAAACTTCGCCCGCGCCAACACCAGGGCCAGCGGCACGCCAAAAATGATGCACAGGGCAGTGCTGGCGGAAGCAGTTTTCAGGCTCAGAAGCAGCGCGGCTAGGGACGATTCCGAGCTGACCAGCGCCAGGAACTGGACCCAATTGACGTGAGCCACCATCCCCATCAGCGGCAGCAAAATGAACAAGGCGCCGGCCGCCGCCACCGCGTAGATCCAGCGCGGGACGGCAGTGTAGCCCCACGTGTGCGCCCGCCCGGGGGCAGCCTTAGGGGGCGCCAAAGCCGGCCTCCCGGAGCACCTTTTGCCCCTGGGGTCCTGCCACCAGGCTGATGAAGTCAGCGGCCAGCAACGGTGCCTTGGAAGATTCGACGGCGGCAATGGGGTAGCGGTTGACGGTTGGCTGGGGCAGGTCCAGTGGAATGCTCAGAACTTTTTTGCCGGCGGACTTGGCGTCGGTCACATAGACAAGTCCGGCATCGGCCTCACCGGCGGTGACCTTGCCCAGGACACCTGTCACGGAGAGTTCCTCGCTGACCGGCGTGAGCGTCAGGCCGGCACTGGCGGCATCCGAGGTGGTGGCTGCGCCGCAGGGAACCTTGGGAGCGCACGTCACCAGCTTCACGCCCGGCTTGGCAACATCGGCAAAGCTGGTGATGTTGGCCGGATTGTCCTGCGGCACCACAAGGGTCAGGACATTGCTGGCAAAGTCGGTGGGGGAGCCCGTGGCCAATCCGGCATCGCTGAGTTTGCTCATGGTGGCCGTGTCGGCTGAGGCGAAAACATCCGCCGGTGCACCCTGAATGATTTGGCTGACAAGGGTTGAGGAGCCGTCAAAACTCAGGGAAACCTTGACCTGGGGATGCTCGGCCTCAAACTGCGCCGCCAATTGCGTGAAAGTCTTCTTCAAGGACGCCGCGGCAAAAACGTTGAGGGTTCCGGAAAATTCCGAAGCACTGGGAGCGTTACTGGCCCCCGGGACGCAGCCCGCCAGGCTCAGGGCCAGCACGGCAACAACAGCTCCCATGCGCAGTCGGTTCGTGCAACCGGATTTCGGGCGGGAGGATTGTGGTCCGGGAAGTGTCATGGCTGGCCCATTGTGTAGGGCACTTCGATGATGACGTTGGTGGATTTCACCACGGCAGTGGCCACAGAACCAAGCTCCAGCTTCAAATCCAGCACGGCTTCGCTGCTCATGAGTGAGACCACCCGGAAGGGGCCGCATTGCAGCTCAACCTGGGCCATGACCTTGTCCATCACAATGTTGGTCACCAGCCCCACAAAGCGGTTCCGGGCTGAGCTGCCGATCCCCGTGGGGTCCTGTGGCAGTTGGGCCTGCTTCTTGGCCAGGACGGCCAGCTCGACGCCGTCCACCACCATGCGACCTTGCTGGTCCTTGGCGCCGTGGAGGGTGCCGTTGCCCAGCCAACGCCGCACGGTGTCATTGCTGACGCCCAGAAACCGGGCTGCCTCGGAAACGCGAATAAGAGTCACGTCGCCAGTCTATATCCTCAAATGCGGAATAGATGCGGATATTACACCGCAAACACGGCAACAAAGTGGGGTTGCCTACCAGGCGTAGTCCTCAGGCGCGGTCTTGGGGCCGGGGAAGATCTCATCGAGTCGGGCTAGGGTGGCCGCGTCCAGGGAGACCTCCAGGGCGCGCAGTCCGGCATCCAGTTGGGTGGCGGTGCGCGGCCCAATGATGGGTGCCGTGACGGCTGGCTGGTGTAGCAGCCATGCCAGTGCCACGTCTGCCGGTGCATGGCCCAGCTCCGCAGCGAACCCTTCAAAGGCGGCAACGGCGTCATGGGACGTGGCCAACGCCTTGGCCGCGCGGCCCTGGAGCCGGCGCACGCCGTCGTCCTGTTTTTGCAGTACGCCGCCCAGCAGACCGCCGTGCAGGGGCGACCACGGGAGCAGACCCAGCCCGTAGTATTTGGCGGCCGGAATGACTTCCCGTTCCACGCTGCGCTGCATCAAGTTGTAGATGGACTGCTCGCTGACCAGACCCGTCAAAGGGCGGCGCGTGGCGGCCTCCTGCGCTGCGGCAATGTGCCAGCCGGCAAAGTTGGAACTGCCCGCGTACAGGATTTTGCCCGCCGCGACGGCAACGTCAATGGCCTGCCAAATCTCATCCCACGGCGTGTCCCTGTCCACATGGTGGAACTGGTACAGGTCGATGTGGTCAGTTTGGAGCCGCTTGAGGCTCGCATCGAGTGCCCGGCGGATGTTCAGTGCCGACAGCTTGGCATCGTTGGGCCAATCGCTCATGGTCCCGTACAGCTTGGTGGCCAGCACTGTCCGCTCGCGCCGTCCGCCGCCCTGGGCAAACCAGCGGCCCATGATCTCCTCGGTCCAGCCCGGGCGTCCGGTTCCGCCGTAGGCGTTGGCCGTGTCAAAAAAGTTCAGGCCGGCGTCGTGCGCCCGGTCCATGATCGCGTGGGCGTCGGCTTCCTCGGTGTGCGGGCCAAAGTTCATGGTGCCCAGGCAAAGCGTGGAAACGGACAGGCCGCTGCGGCCCAGGTGGGTATACAACATGCTCAGGTGAGTCCGTCGGATGAGGAGGAAACCTGGTGGTTCCCTGGTGCCGAACTGTTCCCCCAAGAGGCGAGCAGTTTGAGCGCGTCCTGGGTGGGGGAACCGTTTTTGGCCGTGTAGATGCGCAGGCTTTGCTCGGGATCGTCGGGCAGCAGCAGGTGCTCAAAATCCACTTCCACGTCCCCCACCACGCCGTGGTGCAGGCGCAGGGTGCCGGCGGATTTGCGGGTCACTGTGTGCCGTGCCCACCACTGGCGAAACTCTTCACTGTTGACGGCGAGTTCGCCCACCAGCGCCGCGGCCGCCGGGTCTCCCGGGTGCCTGCCAATGTCGGCACGCAAGGCAGCCACAGCGTCGGAGGCGGCCGCGTGCCAGTCCCGGAACAGAACCCGCGCCCCCGGGTCAAGCATGATCCAGCGCGTGTAGTTGCGTTGCTCCCGGGCCATGGCCGGGAAGTCGGCAAAGAGCAGGCGGGCCATGCGGTTGCTGGCCAGGACGTCAGTTCGCCTGCCCAGGACGACGGCGGGAACCTCACCCACCGCGTCCAACAGCTGGCGCATGGAGGCGCGCACCCTTTGGGCCGGGGGCGGGCTGGTGGCCTGCCCGCCGCAGTTCTCCAACAGGTCCAACATGTGGGCCGACTCGGCGTCGTTCAGTTGCAAGGCACGCGCAACCGATGCCAGCACCGAGCGTGAGGGATGAATGTTCCGGCCCTGCTCAAGCCGTGTGTAGTAGTCGGTGGAAACGTCCGCCAGCCGGGCCACCTCCTCGCGGCGCAAACCGGGCACACGCCGGCTTGTCAGCTCGACGCCTGGCTGCGGTTGCAGCCGGGACCGCATGGCCAAGAGAAACCTGCCGAATTCAATGCTTTGACCCATGCCCCCATTCTGCCCCGGCACGGCGGTGCCGCCTAGCACCTGGGTAGGACTGCTGGTCCTAGGACCGTTTCACACACGCTGTGGGCGGGTGTTCAGCCGCCGGGAAGCCTAGGCTGGGGGAATACGCACCTTGAAAGAGATTCGAATGAAGGGAATGAGTTTCATGACCGACGCAAAAACAGATCGGGCCGTTCCGGAGCTGACGTTGAACAACGGAGTCACCATCCCGGCGCTAGGATTCGGTGTCTTTCAGATCCCGCCTGAGGAAACCCGGGTTGCCGTGACACAGGCGCTGGAGGCGGGTTACCGGCATATCGACACGGCGGCTGCATACGGCAACGAATCCGGCGTTGGCGCAGCCATCGCCCACTCCGGCCTGCCCCGGGAGGACATTTTCATCACCACCAAGCTGCGCAACGGGGAGCAGGGCAGCCCCCGGGCGGCATTCGAGGCCAGCCGCAAGGCGCTCGGGGTGGACTGGGTTGATCTGTACCTGATCCATTGGCCGGTGCCCTCGCAGGGGCTGTTCACGCAGGCGTGGAAGGAGCTCGAATCCCTGTACGCGCAGGGCCTCATCCGCGCCATCGGCGTATCCAACTTCCTGCCCGTGCATTTGGATGAGCTGCGCTCGACGTCAACGGTGGTCCCGGCCGTGAACCAGATCGAGGCCCACCCCACCTTTCAGCAGGCGGTGCTGGCGCAAAAGTGCCGGGACCTTGGCATTGCCGTGGAAGCGTACAGCCCGCTGGGCCAGGGGCGGGACCTGGAGCATGAGGTCGTGGCGGAGTTGGCTGCCCACCACGGGGTAACGCCGGCGCAGCTGGTGCTGGCCTGGCACCTGGGATTGGGCAATATTGTGATTCCCAAAACTGTCTCGCCGGAGCGCATGCGCGAGAACCTGGCCGCGGCCCGGATTAAGCTCAGCGACCCGGACGTGGAGCGGATCTCCGCCTTGGAGACCGGCACCCGCATTGGTGCCGACCCGGCAGTGGCGGCGTTCACACAGCTTTAGGAACACACAGTTTTAAACGGTACGGGTGCAGCTTCGCGTGGCGAAACTGCACCCGTGCACTTGCTAGTTGATGTTTAGAGTTTGTCGAACTCTGCCTCGTCCAGCTTTGTGGGGGCGGCAATCGCCGCAGCCGTCGGTGTGCCACCGGCCTTCAGCGCTGCCAGGCGGGCCTCCACCTCAGTCTGCTCACCCAAATCTTCCAAGCTGTTGAACTGTGCATCCAGGCTTGACGCTGCCAGCTCATTCTGGCCACGAACCTTGGCTTCTTCGCGACGAATCTTCTCTTCGAAACGGCTGACCTCGCTGGTGGGGTCCAGAATGTTGATGCTCTTGATGGCATCGTTCACCTGGGTCTGTGCGGCAGCCGTCTTGGACCGGGCAATGAGCTCGTTGCGCTTGTTGGCCAGCTCGTTCAGCTTGCCCTGCATTTGAGTCAGGCCCGTCTTAAGCTTGTCAACAACGTCAGTTTGCGCCGAGATGGTGGGCTCGGCGGAGCGGGCCTCGTTTTCGGCGGTGATTTGACGTTGGAGAGCCACCTTGGCCAGATTGTCGAACTTTTGCGCGTCGGATGCATTGCCGGTGCCACGGAACTCATCGGCCTTGCGGCTGGCGGCAAGAGCCTTGGAACCCCAGTCCTGGGAAGCCTTGACGTCCTCGTTGTAGTCGTCCTCGAGCATGCGCAAATTGCCAATGGTCTGGGCAACAGCGGATTCAGCCTCGATGATGCTCGCCTTGTAGTCACGCACCATCTGGTCAAGCATCTTCTGCGGATCCTCGGCCTGATCCAGCAACGAATTGATGTTGGCCTTGGCCAACTGTGCGATCCGGCCAAAAATTGACTGCTTTGCCATTCTTATCCCCTTATTGTGCTGGTGAACATCCGATGAAACGTGAACAGGTGTTGCCCGAGGTGCCCGGTAAGGTTTCGAGTCTATTGGGCGTTTCCCAATTCTTGCCCTAGTTGGGAGCCAGTGCAATGTAATGACGGTACGACGCCGGAACCTTCGGCGGGAGCCTAGCGCCGGCTTGGGCTGCGAAACGGCAGATTAGAAGTTACCGCCGCCACCGCCGAGGCCGCCACCGCCGCCGTCACCTCCGCCGAAGCCACCACCTCCGCCGAAGCCACCGCCGCCGAAGCCGCCACCACCGCCGCCGGAGAGCAGACCGCCAATGATGCCACCAAGGATTGCCCCGCCCATGCCCCCTCCCATGCCGCCGCCTCCGCCGTAGCCGCCGCGGCCGCTGCCACCAAAACTGTCAACATCGTTTTGGGCGTAGGAGATGGCTTGTTGAGCCAATTGTTGGGCCTGTTGGGCGTAGCTCAAAGCATTGGCCGGGTCAGTCTCGGAAATAGCCACTGCGTAGTCAAAGTTTCTTTCTGCCTCTGACAAACGTGTCCGGGCCTCCGATCCAACACCACCGCGGCGGGCCGCAATAAAGTCCTTGGCCGTGGCGATGGTGGCTTGGGCGCCCGCCAGAGTTTGCTGCAACGCGGCCTGAGCGCGCAGCGCTTGTTGTTGCTGATCGCGGATGCCCGTCAACAGCTCATCCAGTTGGGCATGAGCAGCTTGAACGGCAGCCATCATGGCGAGAGGGTCAGGCTTTACGCCGGCCTTTTGCAGGCGCACGTCGTTGAGCATTCCCTCGGCCGCCTGGACAGTGGGGGCGTAGCGGGCAAATTCCTGGCTTGCCACCATGGCTTTGGCTTGCTCCAGGTCGCCAAGGGCCGCTGGCAGCGCTGTCTCCAGTGACTGCGCGGCCTCGCTCATGGCCGTCTCTGTTTTCGTTATCGCCTCGAGTAAAACGCTCGATTGCAACAAGCTTTCCTCCGCCGCTTGCACCGAAACCGCCGCGGCGGCCGTCTGCCCCGCCGCCAGTTTCGTGTCCGCGTCAGTGGCCGCAGTGTCCACAAAATCGAGGCGTTCCTTGGCTTGTGCCACGTTGTCACGCACAGGCGCCACGGCCACCTGCGCATACTGCTCGGACATGGTGGTCAGCTTTTGTTCCGCCGCTGCAACTGCTGTTCTGGCGTCGGCGGCCTGGACACGAATGCTCTTGAGCACTGTGGGAGCGGTTCGCTCCAATTCACGCAAGGCGTCAAAGGCGGCCTTTTCGGCATTCAAGGCAGCATTGGCGTCTTCGCTGCGCTTGATGATGTCACCGAGCCACTGACGCTGCTCTTCGATGGTGTCGGGAATTTCATCATCGAGTTGTTGCTGGAGTTTGAAGGACTCGGAGAGGTGCGCCTTGGCGCTGTCCAAGGCGGCCTGGAACGGCTTGACGGCCTCGTCACCGTACGATGCCTGGGCGAAACCAATCTCGTGTTCACTGGTGTTGATGGCATCATCGGCCGCAATCAAGAGCGAGCCGGCCTTTGACCTCAGCTCGGCAACGGACATGCCGGCATTGGGGTCCAAGGGTTTTCCGTCGGCCCCAAAACCCTTTGCCGTGGCCTCGGCCGCCGACTTCCGGCGCTTGTTGCGAATGTAGAGAGCGGTGCCGGCGCCGCCAACCACCACTGCGCCGCCAATGCCCAGGGCCACGAAGCCTCCCGTGGGATTCGGGACGTTGCCTTCGCCGCCGCCTGCGGCGTCACCCAAGGCCGCCGCCGCGTCAATGGCTGCTTGCGCCCATTTGCCCTCTGCCAATTGCGGCTTGATGGCCTTTGTTTGAATAGTGTCGTTCTGGGCGGGCGAAATCATCGAAGTATCTGCCAAAAAGGCGTACTTCCGCTCGGACACCGCCACGGCGAGGATGGCGTCATTGACCCCAAACTGCTTCTGATTGGCCACATCGGTTGCCCACGTGACTTGATCCACGCCGTCAAAGGAATCCACATAAACCACAAAAAGCGTCATCCCGTGGTCTTGGCCGAGTTTGTCAATGGCCGCCTCAACAGCGCCCTTGTCATTGCCCAGGACGTTTGCATTATCGACGATGTACGTCCCGGCGGGAATGCTGACAGGCGGCTCAGCCCGGGCAAGTCCGGCGGGAATCAGCATCAGAGTTGCCAATGCCAGCGCAGCTAGGAATGGAGAAAATACCTTCAACCGTGAAAACATCGCTCACCTTTTGACTTTGGGCCATGATCGGGTGCGGCCGTAATACCTCATACGATACTATGGCGGCGTTTTGCCTCACATCCATGATGCTTCGCCTAGCGAACAACGGTGCACCGATGGCGGCTGGGCCATAATGGAGCTAGACAAACCTTCACAGCTACCTTCCAGCGAACGTACGCCAAGGTACCAGTCACGGGCGAGATGATGAAACCCAAGCAAGGATTCATCACATGAGATTTCAACGAAGGGACAGCTGATGAACGAGAACACCGGCGACCACACCAGCCACGACGACGACCAGCACGGGAACTCATCTCAGGCCCCACAGGATTCGCAGCACCAGCCAACCCCCACCGGTCAGGACCAGACGCGCAGCCTTGACGCCGTGTCGGACGATGTTCCCGCGCCGGAGCAGACACGACCCAGCGATCCTGCCCGTCCCTGGGCGGCGCCGACCGAAGCGCCCCAGTCAGCGCCTGCGCCGCAAAGCGCCCAGGTGCCAGCGCCGCGTCATGACGAAACTGTTGCGAACACCCCGGCTGCGGGGGCCCCACCCTACGGCGACCCCACGACGGCCCACGAAACTACACCCACGGGAGCGCACGCAGCGAATGCGCCATCGGGGCCGCCCGCCTATGGTGCCGTGGCGCCGCGCGACTACGGCAGCGCGTCTGCATCGGAGAACCCCACCGAGCGCATCCCTGCTCCCACCTCGGGCGCTTCCAACGCCACGACGCCCATCCCCATGAGCTTTGCAGCCCCCGGCGGCCCCGCCCAGGACGCCAACAGCGCCGGCCCCGGGTACCCGGCGTCGAACGCGTACCCGCACAGTTTGGCGCCGGCAGTCACCGCCAACCCCAAGGCACGCAAGAAGGTGGGCATGGGTTTGTTTGCCTCCAGCGTCCTGGCCGCAGCCTTGGTGGGTGGCCTGGTGGCAGGCGGGACAGCGTTCCTGGTGGATCAGGCCGGGAACAACACGGTCGCCGGTTCCAACCAGCAGAATTCCCCGCTGGTCATCAACAACCCCAATTCGGTCAATGAGGTTAGCGCCGCAGCGGCGAAGGCCATGCCGTCGGTTGTCACCATTTCGGCTACGAGCGGCAACTCCGGCGGCACGGGGTCGGGCATCATTTTGGACAAGGAGGGGCACATTCTCACGAACACTCACGTGGTGACCCTTGACGGTGCCGCGGCCCATGCGGCCATCGAGGTGCAGACCAGCGACAACAAGGTTTACAAGGGCACCATTGTGGGCACTGACCCGCTCTCGGACCTGGCCGTGGTCAAGATTGATGCCCCCGACCTGGTGCCGGCCACCCTGGGTGAGTCCGGCAAGATCAACGTCGGCGACACGGTGATTGCCATTGGTTCCCCGCTGGGCCTGAACGGCACTGTCACGGATGGCATTGTTTCCACGCTCAACAGGACCATCCAGGTGGCCTCCTCGGCAGTTCCGAAAACGCCCAGTGATACCTCCGAGGACCCGTCCGACGGCGACAACGGCTTCCGTTTCTCCCCTCCGGGGGGCGGACAGGACAGTCCGGCAGCCCAGGGCACGGTGAACCTGAACGTGATCCAGACCGATGCCGCCATCAACCCCGGCAACTCCGGCGGCGCCTTGGTGAACACCTCCGGAAAGATCATTGGCGTCAACGTGGCTATCGCCTCGGCGGGCGACTCCGCCGATTCCGGCAGCCAGAGCGGCAACATCGGTGTGGGCTTCTCCATCCCCATCGATCACGCCAAGCGTGTGGCCCAGGAAATTATCAAAACGGGCAAGGCCTCGCACGGCCAGCTGGGTGTTTCCGTGGCGGGGACTTCCTCCACCGGAAGCAAAAGCACGTTCTCCACGGGCGCCACAGTGGCTGAGGTGACAAAGGACGGTGCAGCAGCCAAGGCCGGACTGCAAAAGGGCGACGTCATCACCAAGTTGGGGGATCGCACCATCAGCGACCCGGCGGATCTGACTGCTGCCGTACGCGAACAGGCGGGCGACGCAACAGTGAAGGTCGACTTCACCCGTGACGGCAAGGCCCAGTCGAAGGACGTCACCTTGGAGACCATGCCGGTCAGCTGACGGCGGTACAAACCAACAAAAAAGTCCTCATTCTGGCACCCGAAGTACGGGGCGCCAGGATGAGGACTTTTTTGTTTGCACTATTCCGCGCAGAGTGCGTGGCGTCAGTGGCAACATCACTAGCTTGGGGCCAGAGCCTTCTCCAACACTGGCCCGGTGGCGGCCAACCCGAGCCACACCAAGGCGATGCCGCAGGCCAAGATAGCTGCAATGACGAGCAAGGACAGGGGTGCAATGATGGCGGCCAGCCCTGTCACCGGGAACAACAAGGCGGCGGCCAGTACGGCCGAACCAATTGTCACACTGCGCACAGGAGACATCACTGAGCGTTTGCGCGCGGCGTTCATGACACTGCGCGGCATGCCCAGCCTGTCAAGACTGATGTACAGCTGGCGCCTGTCCAAAATGGCGGCGGCCTGGTTTACCCCGGCGCTGGAGGCCACCAGCACGAACGACGCGACAACAGTAATCAGCACTCCCGTGCGCATGTCATTGAGCAGATTGACTTCAACGTCATTGGAGCCTTCACCGACGCGGGACATCACGGCCAGCCCCGTCCCGGCCACCACGGCCATGAAACTCGTCATGGACAGTGCGCTGACCTGCCGCCACGCCGCCTTGGGGGATTCCAGAATGGTCCGGGCGGCGAGCAAGGTGGCGGGCGTGTCAGCTTTGCGCAACTGGCGGCCGGCCAGCCGTTTCAGCACAAACGGGCCCAACAGGTTCAGCAGCCCCAGCCCGGTGGCGAACACGCAAACCATCAGCACCATCATGGCCGCGGCGGAGCCGCTGGCGGTCAGGTTCATCATCACCAAATACAGTATGACGGCGCCGCCACCGCCCAGGGCGAGCCGGAGCCAATGGACTGTAGGAGCCTTTTGCCTGGTCCGCACGCCCAAGGGTGAAACCACCACCTGCCGCAGACCAATAGCGGCGCTGACAGCTGCCAAAAGCAGCAGCGCAGCGAGCGTCAGCGCCAGCACACCCGGTGACAGCCACAAATTTTCCAACCCCAAGGCCTTGCCCTGGAACGGAATCTGCGCCACCGCCGGAAGTGCCGCCGCGTAGAGGACCATGCCAGCCAGAATGCCCAGCAGCGCCACAAGGGTGGACTCAATGACTGTCAGCACAGCCACGAGCCGCGGGGTGCCACCGAGCAGGCGAAGGGTGGAAAGTCTTTCATCACGACGGCGGGCCGAGAGCCGCGCCGCCGAACCGCCAAGGGTCAGCATCGGCATGACAAGCAAGGCCAACGCCAGCAGGGCCAGGCCTTGGTACGCTCCGGTCGGGCCATCGGGGGCATGTGCTGCGGTATCGGTGAAAAAGCTCAAGGCCCCGGATAGGACGATCAACAAAAGGCCTGTGACAAGGGCAAACGCCACCGCGGGCAACGCCAGCACGGCCTTGCTGCCGGCGGTCGGTCTGGCTAGCATCCACAGGATGGAAAAAGTGGCTCGAATACTTCTCACCGCTGGCCTGCCCAGTCCCGCACCGCAAAATCCCGACTCGCCAGAAACGTGCTGCCACCTGGCTTGTCCGGCCCGCTGGAGCCGGCACCCGGGTGAGTCTGCGGCGTGAGGGAGAGAACGCCGTCGTGCATGTACAAGGTGCGGCTGCACAGGGCAGCCACGGCGGGGTCATGGGTGACAAGGACAAGTGTGTGGCCCCGCCCAGCCGTGGCCGCCAAGAGTGCGCTCATGACCTCGGCCGAGGTGTGGGAGTCGAGTGCGCCTGTGGGTTCATCGGCGAACACAATCTTGGCCCCCGTCACCTGTGCACGGGCAATGGCGACCCGCTGCGCCTGCCCGCCGGACAGTTCGCCGATCCTGCGGGACTCCATGCCCGCCAAACCCAGATGGCCCAGCCAGATCGCTGCGGCGGCCTCGGCTTCGCGGCGAGATGAGCCATTGAGCATCAGCGCCAGGGCGACGTTCTCTAGGGCAGTCAGCTCCGGGATCAGCAGCCCGGCCTGGAACACGAAGCCAAAGGATTCGCGGCGGAGCTTGGAGCGCTGGGTCTCATTGAGCTCGGTGATAGTTGTGCCCGCATAGTTCACGGTGCCAGCATCCGGTGTGGTGATGCCGGCCAGGGTGTGCAGGAGAGTTGTTTTGCCTGATCCGGAGGCGCCCATGATGGCCACGGACTCGCCGGCAGCAATGTCAACGTCAACGTTGTCCAAGGCGATTCCTGGACCATAGTGTTTGGATAGGGAGCGTGCGCTCAAAATAGCTGAAGTCATGGCTCTACTCTTCCGTTTTATCGGCGGGACCGCATCGGGCCAGAGGTGGATTAAGAAAACCGGCAATCCACCCGCGGGCGGAGAGCCCAGCCATCAGCGCACCCTCACGGAGGGGAGGGATGTTCGCCACGAGTAAAGATTCGACCCATGAAATTCTGGCTCCGGGCTGGTACGAACTATGCTGTGGAAGTAGGCCAAGGGCGAACCCGCGGCACCCACCCCCAAGGGGAAGGGTGCAGCACAACCATTCGTCCATGACACAAAGGACAGCAGTGGAAAACTCAGCACTGAACATTGTGGTACTGGTGAAGTATGTGCCAGACGCGCAATTTGACCGCCATCTCATCGGCGATACCCACAGAATTGACCGGAGCGAGAGCATCCTTTCCGAAATGGATGAATACGCTCTTGAAGCTGCACTGGCATTGACTGATGCCCGCGGCGGCGCCAAGGGCGGCAACGTTGTCACGGCGCTGACACTGGGCCCGGCAGCGGCGGCGGCGGCAGTTAAAAAGTCGCTGCAGATCGGCGCCACCCAGGGCCTGCACGTCAGCGACGAGGCGCTTGCAGGCTCCGACGCCTCAGCCACCTCCTTGGCGCTAGCAGCAGCCATCAACACCCTGGGCCCGGTGGATCTCGTCATCACCGGCATGGCCTCCACCGATGGGGAAACCTCCATCGTTCCGGCCCAACTGGCGGCCCGTCTGGGCCTGGCGCAGCTCACCTTTGCCTCGGCGCTGGAGGTGGAGGGCAACACTGTCACCGCCCGCCGTGACGGCGATGACTTCTCCGAAGAAATTCAAGCAGCACTGCCCGCCCTGGTCTCGGTCACCGATCAGGCCAACGAGCCGCGGTACCCGAACTTCAAGGGCATCATTGCTGCGAAGAAGAAAAAGGTGACAACCGTGTCCCTGGCGGATCTGGGCTTGGCGCCCTCCGCCGTCGGCCATGCTGGTTCACTGACTTTGGTCACTGCCGCAGCCGAGCGCCCCGCGCGCACGGCCGGCACCATCATCACCGATTCAGGCGATGCCGGCATCCAATTGGTTGACTTCCTGGCCGCGCAGAAACTGATCTAAGGACTTATTCATGACTGCAATTGTTGTTTATATTGATCAGCTCGATGCCCCCGGCAAGCTCTCCAACACTGTGCATCAGCTGCTGACGCTGGCCCGTGGCGCAGGGGAGCCGGTAGCCGTGGTGGCCGGTCCGCTCAGCGCTGAGGTGCTGGCCGAGCTGGCTGCCTACGGTGTGAGCCGCGTGCTGCATTCCGAGCAGGCCGAGCTGGGTGCCTACCTGGTGGCACCCAAAGCCGATCTGGTGGCCCAGGCCGCTGCCGCTGTTTCCGCCAGCGCCGTGCTGGTGGACAACAGCGCCGCCGGCAAGGAAATCGCTGCCCGGGCAGGTGTCGCCCTGAACGCCGGAGTCCTCACCGACGCGGTGTCGGTGACCTACGACGGCAGCGCCCTCGTGGCGCATAAGTCGGTCCTTGCAGGGTCCTACACTGTCGAGGCGCGCGCCACCACAGCCGTTGCCGTCATCAGTGTCAAGGCGCACAGCGTGGAAGCCTCCTTGGCACAGCAGACCAGTGTTCCCGCAGTGGAGCTTGTGGACGTGGCTTTTGCACCGGCAAGCCTTGGTGCCCGGGTCATCTCACGCACACCACGTGCAGCCACCGGACGCCCCGAACTTGATGACGCCCGCATAGTTGTTGCTGGCGGACGCGGCGTCGATGGCGACTTCACCCCCATCGAGGAGCTGGCGGATGTGCTGGGTGCCGCCGTGGGTGCCTCACGGGCAGCAACGGATGCCGGCTGGATCTCGCACGCCTCTCAGGTGGGCCAGACGGGCAAGAAGGTTTCCCCTCAGCTGTACATCTCGGTGGGTATTTCAGGTGCCATCCAGCAGAAGGCCGGCATGCAGACCTCAAAACTCATTGTGGCCGTCAACAAGGATGCGGAGTCGCCCATCTTTGAGATTGCCGACTTTGGCATTGTGGGGGACCTGTTCAAGGTGCTGCCGCAGGCCGTGGAAGAAATCAAGAAGCGCCGGGCCTAGTCCCCGTCCGTTCCCTAACCTCGTTCCTCGGCCAGGGAACCCGGCGGATGTGGGCCCAGCCGCTCGCTAAGTCGAAAATGCCGCCGTTTTGCGGAAATGGCGTGGTGTGTACTATGGGAGTTTCGTCAAACGGCGACATTTTTCAATGATGCCTCGATGCACCGGCGACCGATGTTATCCACAGGCGCATCCTGCCCCTCTTTTTTATGACAAAAACTGGTGCGAGGCTTGGATACATGACTACGCCTCGACTCATCAGCTCGGCGGACTATGACCGGTTCGGACAGGACCGCCGTAAGCTGGCCACCCTCCAGCAACGGGGTCAACTTGTCCGTGTTCGACGAGGCATCTATGTTGAGACGGCCGAATGGAACAAGCTAGCTGAGAACGAACGTTACGGTCTAAAAGCCTTGGCCTGCGCACGGCTGGCAGCGACCGAACCAGTGTTCTGCCACGCCACCGCAGCACTCCTGTGGGGTTTATGGATTGTCGGCACTCCGCAAAAACTGCACACAGTGACCGAGGTGACCAGTAGCGGACGCAGTTCAAACGGCGTCATTCGCCACATCGGATCCCGAACAGAGTCGGTGTTGCGGTGCGGGCCATTTTTAGTCACGGACAAGCTCACCACCACGTTGGCATTGATCAGTACCTTGGCGTTCCCCTATGCGGTGGCTGTCTGTGATTCAAGTCTGCAGGTGCCTCGCAGTTCCGCGGATGTGAACCAATTTGCCGCCCCCGAAGCCGACCCCTTTGAGAGAACAGCCTCGTGGAACGCAGGCTCCCCGCAAGATGGCCCACTTTCAGTCGATGAGCTGCTTGCCGCAGCGCAACTGCTGCCCAGCAGGGCCGCGCAGTCACGAACCTTGAAGGTGATTGGATTTGCCTCGGCCTTGTCAGGATCGGCGGGTGAATCACTGAGCCGGGTGAAGATGTTCCAGATGGGGTTCCCGGTACCGGTGCTGCAACAAAAGTTTGAGCTCAGCGGCGGCAGGAACGCGTTCGTGGATTTCTGGTTCAAGAAGCAACGAATCGTGGGCGAATTCGACGGGAACGGCAAGTACCTCAGGGACGACTGGGGCGGTGGACTGTCACTTCAGGACCGGATTATGGCCGAAAAAAAGCGAGAAGACCAGATCCGGGCCTACGGGGTGGGATTTGCGCGGTGGGATTGGAAGGAAATGATGCACAAGGAGCGGTTCGCGTACATCCTGCGGCAAGCAGGCCTTCGTCAACAGTAATGCGGCTCGGCAAAATTTGGCTCAACGGCTCAACGGCTCAACGGCTCAACGGCTCAGCGAATCAAGAAATGCCACCGTTTGACGCAAATGCCATAGTACAAACTATGGCATTTGCGTCAAACTGTGGCATTTTCGAACTCAGGTGCGCGGGACTGACGCGGTGGCGATGAGGGCGTCCGAATTCATGTCTATGCGCGGTCCCACGGACTTGATGAACTCGCGGCGCACCCTGGCAATCGCTTCCGGGTCGCGGGGGAGCAGGGTGCGCCAGCCGCTGCCCATGACCAGGTTCCAGGCCATGGCGTCGTCAACCGTCAGCGTCAGCGGGTGCGTCGTGACGGATACGTCTTCCAGGCCGCGTTCGCCAAGCCATGTGGCCAGTGACTCCACGGAGGCCACACGCGCCATGTTCTGGTTGGCCTCGGGCACTACCCCGGCCAGGCGGGGCCGCTCCTTGATGGCCGCCTCAAGGATGCGTCCGGCGAAGGGCTCCAGGGCGCCCTCAACCCAGGTGCTGGTCACCAGCCTGCCGCCGGGGCGGAGCATGGAGACTAGGTGTTCAACGCCGGCTTCCATGTCGGCAAAGAAGAACATGCTGTAGGAACACAACACTGCGTCGAAGGTGCGGTGCCCTCGCCAGGCCGTCACGTCGGCCTCCGTCAGGGTGGTGTTGAGAATGCCGCGCTGGGCCAGATTGGCTGCGGCTATGCGCAATAGCCCGGTGGAAAGATCGACCCCGTCAACGGTTCCGTTGGCTCCCACTGCGAGGGCGGCCGGAATAGTGGCGGCACCTGTGCCGCAACAAGCATCCAATACTTTTTCCCCCGGCTGCAACACCGCTGCGGCAACGACGTCGCGGCCCATGGGGTCCCAGAGTTTGTCCGACCACGCCTCGAATTGCAGCGCTCCGTCGGTGAACGCCAAGCCAGGATCGCGAGCGGACATGAATACCTCCAGTTGATGAAATGGGTCAGCCAGGGCTGTGGCTGTGATTTTAGGCCTGGAGTTGGGCTCCGGCGAAATCGTTTTGCCGCCATGCCTCGAAAACGGCGATGGAGGCGGCATTGGCCAGATTCAGGGACCGCAATGAGGGCATCATGGGCAGGCGCACCCGCGCGGTGATGTGCGGATCAGCTTTGACGTCCTCGGGCAGGCCGTCAGATTCGCGGCCAAACATCAGCACGTCCCCGGGCTGGTAGGCGATGTCCGTGTAGCTGGCTTCGCCATCGGAGGTGAAAGCATAGACGCGTTCCGGGGCCAGGGCTTCCCACGCGGCCGTCAACGATTTGTGCACCGTGACCACCGCCAGGTCGTGATAGTCCAGACCGGCCCGGCGCAGCTTCGCGTCGGAGAAGTCAAAACCCAGGGGTTCAACAAGGTGCAGCTCGGCGCCGGTAATGGCTGCCAGTCGGATGGCATTGCCAGTATTGCCGGGGATCTCTGGCGTCAGGAAGAGGATGCGAAACACGCTTTTCATCCTACCGCTAAACGAATAGCTGTCCGGGCCCGCCGAGGGACTCGCCGCGAGCTGGCCGTCGCGTCAGTACATTCCGCCCAGCAGCCTGCTCAGGACCTGCAGATCAACCACATTGGGGTTGGGGCCGGAGGCCAGAAATTGCTTCACTTCACGGACAAAACGGGCAGCATTGGCCACATTGACTGTGCTTGAGCCGTCCGGTTCGGTGCCGCGATCATAGTCAATGACAGGTTCAAAGGCGTTCCCCGTGGTGCTGTGCACACACACCCAGGCGGTGACGTTGCATTCGGGGAAGAGCTCCTGGGATTGGCGGGCGGCCGGGATCAGCTGTGGCGGTGCCGCGACCTTGTTGCCATGAACCAGCGCGCCGCCGTCCCAACGAAAGGCGCCACCGGGCACCAGCATGGAACCGACAATGGCAATGCGGTAGCCAGAAATCAGCACATGATCCAGATAGCCGTTGCTAAAAGGGGCGTGGAGACCGTTGACCAGGCGGGCTGCAGGAATGCTGGGCATGAGACTCTGCATGATCAATTGTGCCGTGCGGGCTTCACGGGCCAAACGGGAGGACGCGCCAAACACCCCACGTTTGCGTGGCGCACCGTGAACGGGTTGCGCCGCCGTGGCGCGCGGCAGCAGGGGCAGCTCGCCGTCGGTGAGGCTTTCGTAGGCGGGCACGTACACGGCCGGATCACTTGCCGTGTGGCGTTCGGCAGGTTTCCGCCGAGTATGGAAACTACTGGAGCGCCCGTCGCCGGGAGCCGATGGGTGCGCGGTGGACCCGCCGCGGTTCGGCGCGCCATAGCTGCGGGTTGCCCTGCGCCCGGCAGTGCCAGGGCTGGCATAGGACTTGTCGTACGTTTGGCGCCGGACGGGGTCCACCAAAACCTCATAGGCCTCGGTGACTTGGCGAAACAACGCAGGATCCCCGCCCCTGTCGGGGTGCGTAATCCTGGCAGCTTTACGGTAGGCAATCTTCACGTCGCGTTCAGTGGCTGTTGGCGCAAGTCCCAGGACTTGATAATGCGTGAGGAATTTCGCGCTCACTTCTGACCCTTCCCTTGCCTAGTTGTGCCGGACGATCAGTCTATCCGCCGCAGGGTGGACCACTTCCTTGTGGCGCGGGGTGCGCACTGTCATAATTGCTCTTGCCATGAACGCATCCCCCATCCCTGCGCAGCCAGGCGCCCCCGCAACCCTGTCCATTGCTGTCGCCATCAATCCGCGCGCAGCATTTGGCGGACGGGGCAACACCACGCCCCGGCGCACGGGCGAGATGGTGGTGCAGCGTCTGCGTGACGCCGGGCACCAGGTGAGCGTACTGCTCCGCAGTGACTACCAGACACTGGCCGAGGCCGTCGAGTCAGAGATTGCCGCCGGTGCCGGAGCCTTGGTGGTGGTGGGCGGCGACGGCATGGTCCATCTGGGGGTGAATGCCCTGGCCGGTACGGCCATCCCCCTGGGCATCATCCCGGCGGGCACGGGCAACGATGCCGCGCGCGGACTGGGCCTTGACCCCAAAGACCCGGGCGCCGCGATTGAGCGTTTCTTGAAGGCCTGCCACAACGCGCCACGGACGGTTGATGTGGGCCGGATTGAGCGTGCCGGGCAGCCACCCGTCTGGTTCATGTGCGCGCTCTCAGCCGGTTTTGATGCCTTGGTGAATGAGCGCGCCAACGGCTGGCGGTGGCCGCGCGGGCCCCTGCGCTACAACCTGGCGATCCTGCGTGAGCTGGCCACCTTGAAACCGCTGCACTATTCACTGGTGGTCGATGGTCAGGTGCGGCAGCAGCTGGCCGTGCTGATTTCCGTCTCCAACGGCGTTTCCATTGGCGGCGGCATGAAGATTACCCCCGATGCCAAGTACGACGACGGCCTGTTGGATTTGTTTGTTGTCTCGCCGGTGTCCAAACGCACCTTCCTGCGCATCTACCCGCTGGTCTTTTCCGGCCGACACACCACTCACCCCGTGGTCAGCATTGAGCGGGTCAAGGAGGTGCGCATGGCTTCTTCGGGGTTGGTGGCGTATGCAGACGGTGAACGGGTGGGGCCGTTGCCGGCAACCATCAAGGTTGACCCCGGTGCGTTGCAACTGTGGGTTTAGCCAGCTGGGAGCCGGCGCATCGGTACAGTTGATCGTATGAGTTCAAGCAATGGCAAGGTGAGGCAGGCGATGGCTGCTGTGTGTGTTGCCGGGGGCGTCCTCACAGCGGTGAGTGGCTGCACGATTGCCGTGCCTTCGCCGGCTCCGGCCACAGCGGTGAAAAGCACCGCGCCGCCCAGTTTTGCCCCGCCCACCATTGTTGCCGGACACGACGCCGCAGCGGTGGCCGCGGCGCCCATGACCTTTGCGGCAGGCACCACGCTCCGGGCGGAGGTGCCGGTGGGATTTAGCGACATTTTGGGTCAGCCGCCGCAGGACTATGCGGAAACTCCCGGCTCGCCGGAGTGGAAACTTCTGAAAAAGAACATGGCCGGGCAAACACAGTACAGCAACGCAGCCGGGTGCCGGATCGCATATTGGGTGAGCACCAATCAAGGGCCGCTCATCACCAGCGGCGAGGACAAGACCTCCACAGTGGAGTTGCTGCAGTACTTGATTCCCTCCGTCCTGCCCGAATCGCTCACCGAGACCACGCTGCCGTGGGTTGCTGAGGCAGGTAAGAAAGGGCCAGGTATTACCTTCCTGCGCCACAACACCAAGGCGGCCAGTGGCGTCATGGCCAGTGCTGTGTGGGCGCGCATGCTGGGCACTGCCGACACAGCGTTGCTGGTGAGCTTGGCCTGCCCCACTGATGCGTTGCTGGCGTCCACCACCCCGGCTCTCATGACTAAGGTGTCAGTGGTGCCGCCGTCGAACTAGCGCCCGGCGCCCTCCCCAGAGTTCTGTGTAGCAGTTGTTAGACGAAAAACCGTGAAAACGGGTCATTTTCGTCCTGTTATGGGCGAGTTACAGGGATCGTTGCAACACTCCATACCTTTTGGAGTTGCGATACCGATGGAGTCTTCATCAATTAATGAAGCTTTTTTAGAGAAAATGTCATCACCGGAAGAC
>NZ_JBTNDH010000005.1:0-128048 GCF_054511095.1 Arthrobacter sp. TMN-49
AAGACGGGCGCGGCCTGCGCCAATTCACGGTCCGAGGCAAAGCCGCTGTGCAGGCCCAACTCACCCTCGCAGCCATGGCCACCAACATCACCCGATTCTTCAACCGCGGCATCGGACTACCAGCCATAGCCTGAACCGCGGCAGACCCCAAGCAGGGTTCAGGACCCACGCGAAAGGGCCGCACCACAGCCCCAAAAGACTCTGATACGGCCCTTCAACACGGGCCTACAACGCCGAACCCGCAAACGACAGCCCGCTGCCGCCGACCACATTCACACAAGGCAAGCCGTCAAACCGAAAAGCAACAGCCTCTTTTAGCGCGATTTTCGGCATTTTCTGCGGGTCAGTTACGTAAGTTGCTTCAGTTACGTAAGTCGCTTAAGTTTCTTAGCCTAGGGGCAGGTTGTCGATCAGCCGGACCGGGCCCACCTTGGCCGCGATGAGCGCCACGGCCTGACCGGTGAACGGGGTGTCCTGGCCGTTCTCGGCGCGTACGGCCAAGGTCACCGGATCCACTACCTCCAGATAGTCCAGTTCCACGCCTGGGGTGCTGCGCACCAATGCCTGCGCGGAGGCGATGTCCAGGGGTTCGTGGGCGTCGGCGCGCCGTTGCAGGAGCCGCAAGGCCCGGAACAGCACCAACGCGGATTCGCGCTCATCAGCGGAGAGGAAACGGTTCCGGCTGGACAGCGCCAGCCCGTCCACATCCCGCACGGTGGGAACTGCCACGATGTCCACCGGAAAGTTCAGGTCGGACACCATGGTGCGCACCAGGGCCAGCTGCTGGGCGTCCTTTTGGCCAAAATACGCCCTATAGGCCGCGCGCCCGTCGCCGGCCGGGGCCGCCAGCCCGGAGTGCGGCATGCCCAGGTGCAACAATTTGGCCACAACCGTCAAAGCGCCGTCGAAATGGCCCGGCCGGGAAGCCCCCTCATACAGCTCACCCATGGGCCCGGCGGTTACCCGAATGATGGGTTCGCCAGCCGGGTACATCTCCGCCACAGACGGTGCAAACAGGAAATCGACACCGGCCTGATCCAGTAACTGAAGATCGGCCTGCAGGGTTCGCGGGTACCTTGCCAAATCTGTGCCGTCACCAAATTGCAGCGGGTTCACGAACACGCTGGCAACGACCACGTCGTTCTCGGCCACAGCCATCGTTGCCAGTTCCGCATGGCCGGTGTGCAGCGCGCCCATGGTGGGCACCAACCCAAGGGTGCCGCCCTGCCCTGCCGTACGCCGGCCCAAAAGCTCCGCCGTAGCTTCCTTGAGCTCGGCAATGGTGGAGATGAGAGTGGTGCTCATGAAAGTCGCTTTCGAAATCGAGGTGGCGGTCAGCGCAGGGCTGCCGTGCCGGGTTCGCCGTCGTCGGAGTTTAGTGCTGCCTGAACCCCAAGATATGCCTCCGCTGAGAGCAGCCGACGCTTAGCCGCCCGGGTGGCCGTGGCCGCCGACATGGCCAGGTAGGCGTCGAGGACGTCTGTCGCGGACGTATCCAGCGCGTGTTCACGCAAGGCCGCCGAATGTGCGGCAACTGTACCAACATCTCCACGGGCAACAGGCCCCGTCAGGGCCGACTCCCCGCTGGTCAGGGCGTTTTCCAGCGCCGCACGCAGCAGCGGGCCCAACACCTGGTTGGGTGCCGCGACGCCAATGTCACCCAAGATTTGGGCTGCCTGGGCCACGAGGGTGACCAGATGATTCGCCGAGTGCGCCAACGCCGCGTGGTACAGGACCCTGTCCGCCTCAGCAATGACAACCGGCTCGGCCCCCATCTCCACCACCAGGGCCTGGGCAATGGGCAGCATGGCCGGATCCGCGGTGACGCCGAAACAACAATCAGTCAGGCGGGCGAGGTCAAGGCTCATCCCCGTGAAGGTCATGGCCGGATGAAGTGCCAGCGCAATGCCGCCAGCGTCCTTGACGGGGGCCAAAACGCCCGTGCCGAAGCGTCCCGACGTGTGCGCCACCAGCTGCCCCACCTGCCAGGAGCCCATGGCGCCCAGGCCGCTGACCAAATCCGGTAACGCGTCGTCGGGGACGGCCAGCAGCACCAGTTCTGCGCGCTCCACAATGTCCTGGATTTCAAGGATGGGAACCCCTGGCAACAACAACTCGGCCCGCTCCTTGGAGGCCTCGGACACTGCCGACACCCCAATCACGCCGTGCCCG
This sequence comes from Arthrobacter sp. TMN-49, assembly GCF_054511095.1. Taxonomy (NCBI): domain Bacteria; kingdom Bacillati; phylum Actinomycetota; class Actinomycetes; order Micrococcales; family Micrococcaceae; genus Arthrobacter; species Arthrobacter sp. TMN-49. The sequence continues at coordinate 2,173 of NZ_JBTNDH010000005.1, forward strand.
GCGGCGCGCAAGGCGTGCCCCAAAACGGCGCCGACCTTGCCGGCCCCAATGATTCCAATACCTAGCCGGCCTGGCTTAATCGCCACGTTGTTGCTCCTCTGGAAGGGCTTGTTGTGCTGTTGCTTGCGGTTTCGGAGACGGAATTTCGGGAGCCTGCGACGGCGCCAGCCAGCGTTCGCCGGTGCGGATGCGCCGGGCAGTGGCTGCACGTGCGGCTTGTTCATCGAATAGCTGGCGCCCCGTCGCCAACGCCATGTGGTGCACGACAGGCCGGATGGGTCCGACGGTGGAGTGCAGCTCAAAGTTCACCAAACCAAGTGCCGCCATGAGCGGTCCTCGGGCAAGGACCAACGACTGCGTGCGCTCGTGCGGGACCACCTGGAGCCTGCGGAAGAAGATCCCGTGCCGGCACAACAGTGCAGTATCCGTTGCCCTGAACGCGTTGTAACGCCAAGCGAGGGGGTCAAGCCACCGTGCCGACCGTGGTGAGTGGACAAAACCCTGGGCATTGCCGGGGCCTTGCAGGCCTGCGGCGAACACCTCGACGGGGTTGTTCACACCGGGGTCCGGGAACACCAGGGCCAGCACTGCCATGACCTCATCGAGCGTTCCGGCTGGCAACATGACGGTGCGGGAGCCGCTGTCCGAAAGGTCGGAGCCGTAGCCGGCCACGTTCACGTGAACCCGGTACCAGCCAAAGGGCCGCCAGATGGGGCCCTGGCTAATGCCCACCGCCTGGACCCTTCCCGGCGGGATGGTTTGGGCACGGGTTTCCAACATGCCGTAGTGCAGCCGCACCCCGTCAGGGGAAACAGCAACCCGGAAGTTGAAATCGCCGGTGATGGATTTCCAGTAGGAGGCACCAATGCCAATGAATATGGGTATGGCGCCGACCACAATGCCGGCATACCCCGTCCACGCGACGGTAACAATTGTCGCCACGAGAACGACTATCGCAAAAACTGTTGTGCCGCTGAGCATTGCTGACCCGATGACTCGCCCGGGTTTGAGGGCCAGGACATGGGTTTCCGGTGCTTCCTGTATTTGTTGCGGCGATTGCGGGTCAATGACCACCCCGGCCGCGCGGGCAAGAATGGCCGCCCTCAGCCGCTTGGCCTCCGCCAACTTCAGGAAGGAGAGCTTCATGGCTGACTTCCCGCCGTCGGCCACTTCAAACTTCAGCTCAGCCAGCCCAAACGCCCTCGCCACGAGCGGTTGCACCACGTCGATGGCCTGGACGCGGTCAATCCGGGCCCGCCGCTGCTGGCGGAAGATCACCCCGGAATTGATGTGGACGTGGTCGTCGGTGACTTGGTAGCGGGTGAAACGCCATTGCAGGAAAAAGCCCACCCCGAAAATGACGACGGCGGCGCCCACCACAGCGAGTACCACCAGTGCCGGCGCACCCCGGTTTCCCGACGGGGAATCGCCAAAACTGGTGGAAAACATGGTTTCCAGCGAGTTCCGCCCGAAGATGAAAATGACTGCGACCACTGCCACCCAGCCGCGCACCAGGGGTGAGACGGGGTGCACGCGGTGCCACAGTTCCGGGGAATCGGTGGTGAAGGATTGTTCGCTCACAAGTTGATCGCTCACAAGCCGGCCAGTTTCGCCTCACCGCGAGCAGAAAGCTGTTCCCGCAACCGTGCAGCCTCACCCGCTGGCAGGCCGTTGATCAGGGCGTTGGTGCCCGGGGAGGCGGTATGGAGGTGGATGGTGCTCAAGCCGAGCATGCGCTCTAGGGGCCCCATGGTGACATCAACGTATTGCATCCGCCCGTACGGAACAACCATGACGCGGTGGAACATGATGCCGCCGCGGATCAGCAGGTCCTCATTGCGTTCGGCGTAGCCAATGGCCCGTACCTGGCGAGGGATCAGGATCATGTCCCAGATGACGGAAACCACAACAATCGCAGGCACGCCCCACGCCAACCAGGCAGGGTACCCGCCCCACACCCCCGTCAGGCGCAGTAGCAGCGGTACGCAGGTGATGGCCAAGATGATGAGTCCACCAATCCCGCGCTCAATGAAACGGGCCGTCACCAGTTTTTCGGACACACGCAGGAATTGCACGTCCGTCGGGTCAATTTCGCTGCTGTATTGCTTAGGCAAACTCTTCCTCCCCACGGCCATCACGCTTAGGCCGCGTTTTGGCTGGTGGTTCGTTGTCTTCGGGTGGAAGCTTGCAAAAACGTTCCACAATGACCCCGACTACCACCATGACCAGCGCGCCAGCCATGAGGGCAACCAGCTGCCAAATCACAGCCAGCTCAACGCGCAGGGCAATGGTGGGCAGCTGGTCGATCAAGATGCCCGTGTGCCAGCCGAACAGCATCGCCCCGGCGTAGGCGCAGGCCTGTGCCAGCACCACCGTCCGGGCCGCCATGAGTGGGTCAAGGACCTTGTCCCGATTCCCGTCACGCCAACGGCGCACCTTCAACCCCAGAATCAAGCACACAATGGCTATCAAACCCATGGTGATCAAGGAACTCAGCGGCAGAACAGGCAAGGGCAGGCTGGCACGGGAGGTAAGCTCCGTGGCCACGAAACCAATAACTGCCAAAATAATGCCCATGGCCACTAGCCATGCAGGCCTGATGGTCCGCATTGTGCTTCTCATGGTTGCCTCATCGATTCGCTTTGGAACTATTCATTTAACCGTACTGGCTTTTTGTACGATTGGACTTCTTGCACTCGCCGATTCTTGAGCGTGCCACCGGCGCCGTTTAAGAATCCTGCGCCACGTCCACGTCCTGAACATGGGCGATGCCTGCCATATCAGGGGCAGCCGCGGCCAATTGCGCCACCGATTGCCCGTTCAAGGTGGCTGCCGGATCCATGAGCGACCACGGATACAGCACAAACGCCCGGCCGGCTGCGCGCGGGTGTGGCAGCGTCAGCACGGGGTCTTCACTGCTTTCATCCCCGTAGAGGATGATGTCCACATCGAGGGTGCGGGCACCCCAGCGCACTTCACGGGTCCTGTCGTGGGCAAGTTCCACATCCTGGCAATGGGCCAGCAGCTCGTACGGTGCCAAGGTGGTGTCAACAGCTATGACCATGTTCAAAAAGTCCGGTTGTCCGGCGGGTCCGCCAACAGCCTGGGTGGTGACCACCGGTGAGACGTTGTGGAGGCGCATCTCGGGGCGGTCCACGAGATCCGCGACGGCGCTCTGGAGTGTTCCTTCACGCTCGCCCAGGTTGCTCCCCAACGCCAAAATGACCCGGGTGAGCGGGCGGGCGGTGCTCAACTCTGGCTCCCGTTTGCGTTCTGGGCTGCGTCGACTTTAACTGCGCCGAGCTGCTCGCGGGTGCGCAGAACTGTGACACTGACGTCGCCGAAGGGCACCTGGATGGGGGCCTTAGGTTTGTGAATCGTCACTTCCACGGCGTTGACCACGGCAAAGTCGGTCAAGATCTTCTCGGCTGTTCGAACGCTCAGTGTTTCAATCAGGTCAAAGGCTTCGCCTGTCACCATGGCCACCACCGTTTCCGCCACCGCGCCGTAGTCGGCGGTCTTGGACAGATCATCTGTTGCGGCCGCGGCGGAGACGTCCATGTGTAGCACGACGTCTGTTATGAACGGCTGTCCGTCCCGTTTTTCATGCTCGAATACGCCGTGGTAGCCAATGGCCGAAACGTTTGTCAGCGTGATGGTGTCGGAGCGAGTCACTGCGAATCCGCACCCAACCGCGCCACACGGCTGCGCTGGCCGGCCAGCAGCCTTGACGCAACTTTGGCGGCGTCCAAGCTAGCGCTGACGTCGTGGACTCGAACACCCCAAACGCCCTGCGCAGCCGCGAGGGCTGTGGTGGCAGAGGTTGCATCGTCACGCTCTTTCGGCGCGGCCGCCTTGCCTGCGCTGGTCAGCAGTGAGCCCAGGAAGCGTTTGCGGGACGTGCCCACCAAAACCTTGTTGCCCATGGCCGCAATAACCTCCAGGTTGGCCAGGATCTCCCAGTTTTGTTCGGCTGTTTTGGAGAAGCCGATCCCTGGATCAACAATGATGTTCTCCGGCAAAACGCCTGCCGCGTAGAACTTTTCGCGAACTTCGCTAAGCTCCCGCACCACGTCATCAACAACATCTGTGTACTGGGTAAGCGAGTCCATGGAGCGGGAATCACCACGGCTGTGCATCAAAACATAGGGCGCCTGGCGTTGCGCAATCAAGGCGATCATGTCCGGGTGGACGCGGGCGCCGGAGACATCGTTGATCAGCCCGGCACCAGCATCCAAAGCCAAGGCTGCCGTGGAGGCGTGGCGGGTGTCGACGCTGACCAGGGCACCGGCCTTGGCCAGGGTTGAAATGACGGGCAGGATCCGCTGTTGCTCCTCCAGCTCATCAACGTCCTGGGCGCCCGGGCGGGTGGACTCGCCACCGACGTCGACAATGTCGGCACCACCGTAGAACATGCGCAGTCCGTGGGCAATGGCCGTCTCGGTGGAGTTGTACTCCCCGCCGTCGCTGAAGGAGTCCGGCGTGCAGTTCAAGATGCCTATGACAACTGCGCGGTCCTTGGGCAAGGTGGCGAAGGTCGCCACCGATTTGCGTGCCCGCAGGACAGGCAGGGGGGATGTCGCCGGGCCCGTTCCGGGCGCGGCTGCGAGGGAATCCATGGTGTGTAAGGTTACCTTCCGAGAATCAGGCTCATGGCTTCGGCCCGGGTTGCGGGCTCGTGAAGCGAACCACGAACAGCACTGGTGACTGTCTTGGCTCCTGGTTTACGCACGCCACGCATGGACATGCACATGTGTTCACATTCAACGACCACTATGGCGCCGCGTGGTTTGAGGTGTTCAACCAACGAGTCGGCAATTTGGGTGGTCAGGCGTTCTTGAACTTGGGGTCGTTTGGCGTAAACATCCACCAGACGTGCCAGCTTGCTCAGGCCCGTCACGCGGCCGTCGTCACCGGGGATGTAGCCTACATGGGCGCTGCCATGGAATGGCACCAGGTGATGTTCGCAGGTGGAGTAGAACGGGATGTCCTTCACCAGCACCATTTCCTGGTGGGCAATATCAAAGGTTGTGCCCAGGATGTCCGCCGGATTGCCATGGAGTCCGGAAAACACTTCCGCGTACGCCTTGGCCACACGCTTAGGCGTGTCGATCAGGCCGCTGCGTTCGGGGTCTTCCCCAATGGCCAGCAGGATTTCCCGGACAGCAGCCTCAATGCGCGGCAAATCCACTGTGGGTTTGCCGCCCGCAAGGGCGGCACCCATGGCGCCGCCCTGCGTGGAATCTACTTCGTCATCGTAATCAGTCACGGATGTGATCCTACCTTTGATTACGGCTGCTCCGGCAGTGAGGGCGTCTCTCCCTTGCCCAAGTCGATGCCCGGGGAAGCCTTCGGGGCGTCAACAACACCGTCAAGATGGGCACTGGCCAGCTGGTCCTGCGGGGACACAGCCTCGGGGGCCGGTTCGCCCGCTGCGAGGGCCTCGCGCCGCTCCTTGTCAGTGGTGACGGGCGGGAGCGCCGAGACCGGCCGGCTGTCCTTGGACAGCCAGACCCGGCGCGGGGCGGGCTTGCGGATTTCCGTGAAGATCTCAGCAATCTCGGCCTGGTTCAGGGTCTCGCGTTCGAGCAACTCCAGAGCCAGCTTGTCCAAGATGTCGCGGTTGGCAATCAGAGCCTCATAGGCATCGTCATGGGCCTGGTCAATGAGCTTGCGCACTTCCTCATCAACCATCGAGGCAACAGCTTCGGAGTAGTCCCTGTCATGACCGGCGTCGCGGCCCATGAACGGCTCCCCGGCGGCGGCACCGAGCTTGACGGCACCGATACGCTCGCTCATGCCGTACTGGGTCACCATGGCGCGGGCTGTGCCTGTGGCCTTTTCTATGTCATTCGAGGCGCCCGTGGACGGATCGTGGAACACGATTTCCTCGGCCACACGCCCACCCATGGCGTACGCCATCTGATCCAGCAATTCGTTGCGGGTGATCGAGTACTTGTCATCCTCGGGCACCACCATGGTGTAACCCAGGGCGCGGCCGCGGGGCAGGATGGTGATCTTGGTGACCGGCGCCGTGTTGTGCATGGCCGCAGCCACCAGGGCGTGGCCGCCCTCGTGGTAGGCGGTGATTTTGCGTTCCAGTTCCTTCATGACGCGGGTGCGCTTTTGCGGGCCCGCCATGACACGGTCAATGGACTCATCCAGGGCCCTGTCATCGATGAGTTGGGCGTTGGAGCGGGCAGTCAGCAAGGCTGCTTCGTTCAGGACGTTGGCCAGGTCCGCACCCGTGTAACCGGGCGTCTTCTTGGCCACAGCGTTCAGGTCAACGCCGGGAGCCATGGGCTTGCCCTGGGAGTGAACCTTGAGGATCTGCTCGCGACCCAAGCGGTCCGGGGCTTCAACAGGAATTTGGCGGTCAAAACGGCCCGGCCGCAGCAAGGCGGGGTCCAGCACGTCGGGACGGTTGGTGGCGGCAATCAAAATGACGTTGGTCTTGACGTCGAAGCCGTCCATTTCCACGAGCAACTGGTTGAGGGTTTGCTCGCGTTCATCGTTGCCACCGCCAATGCCGGCACCGCGGTGACGGCCCACGGCGTCGATCTCGTCAACAAAGATGATGGCCGGGGAGTTCGCCTTGGCCTGTTCGAACAAGTCGCGGACACGGGACGCGCCCACACCGACAAACATCTCTACAAAGTCAGAACCGGAGATGGAGTAGAACGGTACGCCTGCTTCGCCGGCAACTGCGCGGGCCAACAGTGTTTTACCGGTTCCGGGAGGCCCGTACAGCAGCACGCCCTTGGGAATCTTGGCACCAACGGCCGTGAATTTGTCCGGGTTCTGCAGGAAGTCCTTGATTTCGTGGAGTTCTTCCACGGCCTCGTCGGCGCCGGCAACGTCACTAAACGTGACCTGCGGGTGATCCTTGGTGAGCAGCTTGGCCTTGGACTTGCCAAATTGCATGACCTTGGAACCGCCGCCTTGCATGCGGGAGAACAAGAACCAGAAGATGAGCCCGATGAGGATGAAGGGGATCAGCAAGGAGAGCATGCTTGACCAGAAATTGTTCGACGCCGGCTGGTCATCAAACTTGCTCAGCTTGGCGTCGTCAATGGCGTCCACCATGGTGGTTGCGCGGTAGGCGCCGAAGTAGAACTGGACGTTCTTGCCGGCTTTTTTGCCGTCAACTGTCGTGTAGTCGTCCTTGAGGATCATGTCCACACGACCCTCGGAGCCAAACACCTTGGCCGAGGCGACCTTGTCAGTCGTGAGCAGGTTCAGGGCTTCAGAAGTGCCGACGCGGCTGGTGCCCGTACCGGTCAACGTGAAAAGGCCCGCTCCGATGAGCACGACCACCACAACGATCCAGACAAATGGACCTTTGAAGAGTTTCTTGACTTTCATGTGTTCGAGGCTACGCCTCGTCCCTCCCGCTCAACCAATTCGTACCTGTACAGGGTGCGCCGACACGTCCCCAAGTAATAGCTTTACACCGTTCGCATTGCTACACGCACGGGAATGCCATTTAGTTCCCTGAGGGCATAACGAAATCTCAGTTCTCACCGCCGAGGGTACAGATAATGCCGATGTTGGACATCAACATCGGCATTATCTGTACTCTCGATTTCGGGCGGCGCGTTTTACTCGTAAACGTGCGGCGCCAAGGTGCCGATGAAGTCAAGGTTGCGGTACCTTTCGGCGAAGTCCAGGCCGTAGCCAACAACGAATTCGTTGGGGATCTCGTAACCGACATACTTGACGTCGATTTCCACCTTGGCGGCTGTGGGCTTGCGCAGCAGGGTGCAGATTTCCACCGAGGCAGGTCCGCGCGACATGAGGTTGGCGCGCAGCCAGGACAGGGTCAGCCCCGAGTCAATGATGTCCTCAACGATGAGGACGTGCTTGCCCATGAGGTCGGTTTCAAGGTCCTTGAGGATCCGCACCACGCCGGAGGACTGCGTGCCGGAGCCGTAGGAGGAAACCGCCATCCAATCCATGGTGACGTGGCTGTGCAGTGCACGGGAAAGGTCAGCCATGATCATGACGGCACCCTTGAGCACACCAACAAGGAGGACGTCGCGGCCTTGGTAGTCTGCATCAATCTGCGCGGCCAATTCGGCTACACGCGTTTGGATTTGTTCCTTGGAATAAAGAACATGCTTAAGATCGGCTTGGACGTCTTGTGAATCCACCCAGGGCTCCTGATTGTGAAGGTCGTGGTACTGGTCTTGGTACTGTTTGGCGCTTAGTTGCTGCGTCTAAGAACAAGCTTCCCATAGCCGGGACCGTCGTGGGGAACGCTTTGGTTGCGCGAGATCCGCCAGGCACTGACTTTCCCGGCCAGCTGCACGGGCCCAGCCGAACCTTTTCGGGCCAGCAGCGATTCTGCCGCAGCAAGGCGTTCAAGGCTTGGCTGGGCGCCGCCAAGTTCGACGACGGCCAGCGCTAACACGCGCATCCTCAGGGCCGGTGCCAGCCCCCTGAGCGCGTCCTCGGCCAACACAATCTCGGCCGCGGCACCGCCAGCTGCGCCGTTTGGCGCAATGTTTCCCTGCTGACGGGTTGCCAGTTTGTTGTATTCGGCGGCCGCAAGATCGTCCAAGTAATCGGCGTCGGGGCCTAATATGCGTGCCGACCGTGCCAGCGACTCGGCAATGCCCGGACCAAGCTCGGCGCTCAGATACGGGATGACATTTCGCCTGACCCGGACCCGCAAATACGCAAGATCGGCGTTGCTGGGGTCATGCCACGGGGTTAGTTCCAGGGCTTCACATATGGCCAAAATCTCATCACGGCGCAGCCCCAGGAACGGGCGCACGTAGATGCCGCGGCGTTCACGCATGCCCGCCAAGGATCGGGTCCCGGAACCCCGGGCAAGACCGAGCAGCACGGACTCCGCCTGGTCGTCCAGGGTGTGGCCCAGCAGGACATGCTGGGCACCCAGTTCTTGGGCCGCCGCTTCCAGCGCCGCAAAGCGGGCGGCACGGGCAGCAGCCTCCGGCCCCACGCCGTCGTCCGTCAGGTTCACCGTCCTGACCTGCACCGGGTCAAGTCCCAGGGCACGCAACGTCACGGCCGTCGCCTGGGCGACGCCCGCGCTGCCCTCTTGCATCTGGTGGTCAACCACCACTGCACCTACCCGAACCTCACCGCGTTTGGCGAAGAACGCGCACACGGCAGCCAATGCGAGGGAGTCAGGCCCGCCACTGCAGCCAACAAGAATCAGTGGCGGGTTCTCCACCACAAGGTTCTTGCCAGTGGTCTTGAGCCCTAGAAGCTCGCCCACCATGGCCCGGGCCTTGCCCACTGTGGGGTCAAGGCGGCGGCGGGCCCTATGGTGCGGCACGGTGACTGCCGGTTCCATTTAGAGGCCCATCCGTTCAACCCACAGGCGTGCATCATGAATTTCGGCCTCGGTGGGCAGGTTTTGCTCCTGCGTCCAGACATTGTTGAAGCCGTCCATGCCGACCACCGCCACCACCTCGCGAACAAACTTTGCACCATCACTGTATTGGCGCATTTTTGCGTCCAGGCCCATGAGGTTCCTGACGAACTTCTCAATGACCCCCCGGTCCTTGCCCCTGCTGTTGAAGCGCTGGCGGATGGTGCGCACCGTGGGCACAATGCGCTGGTCCACACCGTCCATGACCACATTGGCGTGACCCTCCAGCAAACTCATGACGGCCGTCAGATGGGACAGCGCCGCCTTCTGATCCGGGTTTTGGAGCAGGTCAAGCACGCCGCCGCGGCTGGGGTCTTGTGCGGGCGCATCCTGGCCGGACTTGTTGCCCAACTGCTTGGCTGCCTGCAGGAGGCGCTCACCAAAGTTTTCCGAATCCCCCACCAAAAGGGTGCCCAACTTTTCAATCTCCCCGAGCATGTGATGCCGCAACCAGGGTGCTGCAGCAAATTGCACGCGGTGGGTTTGTTCGTGCAGACAGACCCAGAGCCGGAAGTCTGCCGGGTCCACCTTGAGCTCACGCTCCACCGTGATGATGTTGGGGGCGACAAGCAGCAGACGGCCCCCGGCCGCCGGCTGGCTCCCGTGCGTTGACGGCGCCAACGCCGCAAAAGGATCGTACTGGCCCAGGACCTTGCTGGAAAGAAATGCCAGCGCCCCGCCCAGCTGAGCCCCCGTAACGGTGGCGCTGAGCGCGACGGCGGGCCCGCCCGGTGCTGGACGGTCCCCCTTCGTCTTCGCCGCGAGGGCTTGTTTGGCCGCCAGAGCCCGCAATACGGGGTCCATCATGACGGCAAAGCTTTGCGTATTGGCCTTGGCCCATGAGGCCCTGTCCACCACGAGGACCTCTGAATCGCGCAGGTCCTTGGCGGCGTCCAGACGGCTGATTTCGTGGACGTGGGGCACCGAACGCTCGGCCATGAGACGCAGATTGTCCACGGCGGCTGAAATTTCTGAACCCTTGAGTGCCGGGCCGGCAGGCGCCAGATTGGCTGCTGTTTTTGCTGCCAGTTCCCAATTGACCATGCTGGGGGATGTGGGTGCGGTGGCTGCGGCATTACTCTGCTGGCTCATGAATACCATCAGATCACAGATCCCGTTCGGCCGGCCGCTGGCTCACAGCTCCGGCACAGGATAGGACTAGAAAGGACCTAGACTTTTCAACCACACTTGGAACTAGTGATTGGGTTTTGCGTTGCTTTTGGGTGACGGGCAATTACTGTAAGAACCACCAACAACGGGCCGCGTGCTGGCCCGCCTTCATGAAAGACATGTCTCCATGACTGAGATTGCGCGGAATTCCTTCACAGACCTTCCGCCCTTGGCTCACCCCGACGGCAGCCCCATCCGGGCGTGTTGGTGCTCGATGTCATGATGCCCGGACTGGACGGGATTGAGGCGTTGGGGCGGATCCGCGAGTTCTCCCCGGACAGTGCGCGACGCCGTTCGGGACAGAATCGCCGGCCTGGCGGCTGGCGGTGACGACTACGTGACCAAGCCCTTCAGTATGGGGGAGCTCATGCTGCGCCTGCGCAGCTACGCACGTCCGTCGACGTTCCCCCTGTCCTCACTGACCGTTTTCCCCGCCGGGGAAAACGTCAATTCACACGATACGCTGGCTGCCGACACAGATTCAGCACAGGTGCATCCGGAAACCCATGACTCCGCCCATCACGAACTCCACACGCAGGTGTTTATTCAGGAACCGCGCAGTCACTTTTGGCAACAATCACCGCCACAATGTCCGTACGCGACGCCTGGCCTGAGACCGATATTGCGGCGAAATCTGCTGCTGTTGGCGCCTTTGTGGACAAGCGTACGGCAGCGCTCAAGAACGCCCTGGCCCGAACAGCGAGTTTGTTTAGCTCCGTGCCAGCACGCTGGCAGCAGCGTCAAGTGTTGGTCTGGCAGCGGCGGCGCCGCCGGTGAGGCCATTGCCCATGACGCAGAACGCCAGCAGGCGGCCCTGGGAGTTGATGACGTAGCCAGTCAATGCCGTGACCAGGTTCAAGGAACCTGTTTTGGCCCGCACCAGGCCGGCGCCGTCCAGCGCGGGTGCCGTGACAAAACGGTGCGCCAAGGATCCGCTGAGGCCCGCAATGGGAAGCCCAGGCAGCGCCTTGCCAAGGTCGGAGGCCGGGTCGGCAAGCATCAGGGCCAGCATTTGGGTCAACTTTGCCGAACTGATCAGGTTTCCTACGGCCAGGCCGGAGTTGTCAGTTGTCTCAACGCCGTCCAATGACAGACCCAGCTCGGTAACCACTTGGCGAACGGCTGACACTGCGCCGGCGTTACTGGCTTCCTTGCCAAGTTCCACAGCCACCATGCGGCCCAGGACTTCGGCAACATAGTTATCGGATTCGGCCAGCATGTACTGGACCTGTTGGGCAACAGTTGCCGATTCCACCGAGGCCAGAACTGTGCCCGGTGCCCCTGCGGGCGCCGCGTTGGCCGCTGCCGGAGCCTTGGCCCGGGTCAGCGTCCCGGTGGTGGCAATGCCTGCGCTTTCAAGAGCAGCCACGAACGCTTCCGCCACCGCCACCGCCGAATCCTGAGGGCGCGGTCCGCTCAAAACCTCCGGTGCCAGCCGGCCCGCGTTCAGTGCCATGGGAAAAATGGGTGCGATTTCGCCGGCGTCAACGTCTCCGTCAGCCCATTTGGGGTTCAGCGCAGCCCCCGTGAACAAGGTGTCGTCAATGCTCAGGGTGACTGGGCCCTTAACTCCGGCAGCTGCGAGCGCCGCGGCTGTTTGCGTGGCCAACGCGGCCAGTCCGGCATGGCCCATCACGGCATCCGTGTCACCGTCGCCGGCAGCGAGCATCGCATCCCCGCCAGCCAGCAACACCAGCTCAGTGGCTGTGGACCCGGCAACCACCCGAGTGCTGAAGCGTGTGTCGGGGTCCAGCGTGCCCAGCGCGGCACCGGCGGTGAGCATCTTCAGATTCGACGCCGGCACCCTGGCCTCGTCGCTGTCCTGGGAAAACAGCTCCTTGCCGGTGGCCGCATCGGCGACGTACATGCTGAAGGTGCCCTCGCCGTCGAACGTCAACGCCTTCGTCAACTCGGTGGCAAGTTTGGCCGCATCAGGTAAGGGCGCCGCGTCATTCAATGGTGTGACGGCTGCGACGTCGCTGATGACTGTGGGCGGCATTTGGGCTGCCGGCACAACAGCCACGGCGGCCGGATCCTTGGGCAGAAACGCCGGGAGTAGGTGCGCACCCAACGGAACGCTCACGGCGGCCAGCGCGCAGATGAGCAAGCCGCTCGTCACAACTTTTGACGTGCGTCCCATAGAGCAGGTGTTTCCTTCGAAGCTGGTGGTCCCGGCGCGCAAAGTGGGCGGGTCAAATCGGCGATCCGCGCCAGTTGCTGTGGGCGGGTTTCGGCACAGCAAAAAGCGCCTATATCCTCATACTAGACGGAAATACTCTGCGGGGCCGTGCCTGGCCCCGCACACCCCCATCATGAGGAGCATAACGATGAAGCACGACGTCACCATCGAGATCCCCCGCGGATCACGCGTCAAGTACGAAGTTGACCATGAGACTGGCCGCGTCCGCTTGGACCGAGTGCTGTTCACCTCGATGCAGTACCCCACCCACTACGGCTTCTTCGACAACACGCTCGGCGAAGACGGCGACCCCCTGGACGCGCTCGTCATGCTGCAGGATTTTGACCTGCACCCGGGCGTAGTTGTCGATGCCCGCCCCATCGCGGTATTCAACATGACAGACGACGGCGGCGGCGACGCCAAGGTCCTGTGCGTTGTTGACGACAAGCGTTTTGACCACATTCAGGAACTCTCCGACGTTGACGGATTCCTGGTCAAGGAGATCGAGCACTTCTTCAGCCGCTACAAGGACCTGGAGCCGGGCAAGTGGGTCAAGGCTGAGGGCTGGGCAGACCGCGCGGCCGCCGAGGCTGAATTGGCGGCCTCCATCAAGCGCTACGAAGACACCAAGCACTAATCCCCAGCTTTTACCTCAGGCGCCCTCGCCGAGTCAGACGGGAGAACGCCGAATCGGTGGCAAAAACGCATCTGTCTCGCGGCGCTCCGTCTGATTCGGCGAAGGCGCGGTAAAAGTTCGACGGCGGCGTTCCCCTTTCGTGGGGAGCGCCGCCTTTTTGGCGCCGGTACGTCGGATCGCCCGCACTGCATAGCTGCGGGTAGTTGTGCCCATCGCCGCCGCAGGCCGACTCTGCCTAAACTCGTCATGGCCGCCCATTGGCCGCACGCACTCGTCGCACTGATCCCAAAACGTTCGGCCCAACGCTTCTAAGGATGGTCATGGACGGTTTTATCGGCGCCGACATCGCGGACCTCCGGGACTTTGCCAAGGCCATGGACAAGGCCTCATATGCACTGACGCAACAGGCCCAAGCGCTCTCCGCCGTGGTCAACCAAAACCGCGGCTGGCGGGCCCCGATGCGGAGCGTTTCCGTCAAACCTGGAACGCGTTCCACCGCCCCACCCTGGCTTCCAACGCCCGGAACTTGCAGCAGGTCTCGGACCAGCTGCGCAAGAACGCCGACGAGCAGGAAACGGCCAGCTCCGTGGCCAGCATTGCCGGTGACACAGGCGGCGGTGGCTCGGCGTTATCCGTCCTGAAGGATGTGTACGACGTCGGTATGGGCGGCAAGGGGGCCATCCTGCCCTTGGTGAACGCATGGAAGCTCCACAAGCTCGGTGCCGAGGACTGGGCCAAGACCAAGGAACTGCTGACCAATTGGGACGACGCCGGCCGTGTACTCAAGGGCGGCCTTGACCAACTAAAAAACGGCGACAAACTCAGTGATGTCCTGAGCGACCTCAAGGCGGGCATCCCCTACAGCCAGGCCTTTGAAGACGCCAGCAAACTCTCCAAGGGCCTGCGGATAGCTGGCGGGCTGACAGGTCCACTCAGCATTGCCGGCGGTATCCATGACATAATTTCGCCCGAGCATGACGGCTGGCGTGGCGGCGGGGACCGGGTTGCGGGCGGCCTGTCCGTGGTGGGCGGCGTGGGCAGCATCATGTTGATGACGGCCGGGGGCGCTGCCCTGTTAGGCCCCATCGGCGCACCCGTAGTCGTCGCGGCCGGCGTGATTGCAGGGGCTTGGGCTTTGGGCAACCTGGTGGTGGATAACTGGGACAGCATCACAAACTTCGCCAAGAACCCCGGCCAATACATCAGTGACGGGCCAAAGAGGTCACAAACTTTGCCAAGAACGTAGGCAGTAAAGTGGTGAACGGCGTAGGTGACGCAGCCAAATCGACTGGCAAATTCTTGAAGGGAATTTTCGGATGAGCACAAATACTATCCAGTGGACTGAACGCGATGTGGAGTCCGCAGCCCAAGTGCTTGCCATGGCCAGTGCCGACGGCACGCCGCTGCCCACGCTGACCGATGAGGAAGTGGTAGCGCTGGACGGGTGCAGCGCGAGCAGGCTGTCCCCACACCTTGGCTCTCCGCCCAAACTGCTGATCGAAATGCCCTGTGCGGCGTTGCACTGAGGGGCTTGCTGGCCAAGGAACTGGCCTACCCCGTGATTTTTGAGGGCGAGACCGAACCGACACGCCTTCACACCACACCCGAAATCACTGGCACGCTGGCGCTGCGCCGCACCTCGCGCCAAGTTGCCTCGCTGGAGCGGACAGTGTCCACTGGCAAGCGCTGGTTCTTTGCCTACACCCACGACGACGGCGCACTCCTGGAGGAAGTTGACGAGAGCGGCCTCCACGGGTTCACGGTGGTCACCGTGGATCAGATCCCCGCCCGCCTCGCTGCTTTTGCCGACCCCCAGGGTGCGGCGGCCAAGGACTCACACTCCACGAACTACACGGAATCAGAGTTTGAAGCCGCTGGTTCGAAGCATCTCTCCCAGACGCTGGCGGCCAGCAACTTGGCGGTCTTTGAAACCAATGCTGACGCGTTGCGAACACTCACCATCTACACGGGCCCCGATTCCGTGCACATCCTCACCCCGCACGCCGTGAACGGCTCGTTGACGTTGGCGCTGCAGGAAGTCTCTGCACCCTCCCTCACGAACGTTCTGGCGGGCATGCTGTCACCCAAATAGCCACCCATTGTGGCGGTGCGCACCCGCAGGTGCCCCGCACGCCGTTCTTCCTACGAGGTATTCATGGCCAAGAAACCCAAATTTGACGGGCCCACCGGCCTGCTCGATCCCCTGACCGGACGCCCAGTGCGGCAGTTCACCAAGAGCGGGCACTACTACGTCCGGGCTGCCGCCACCCGCCACTTTTGGGGCAGGGTCCTCGATGGGGCAGTGTTCCTCGCCGCGTTCTCAGTCCTGTCACTGCTGGCGGTCCCCGTGCGAAAAGCCATGGAAAACAGCCCGTCCCTGTGGGAACTTGCCTACGACGACGGCTTCTTCATCTTTGTCCTGATGTTGCTCTGGTTCCCTGCGCTTTACGTCTACGGCATGATCTGGGGCAAGTGGGGCCTGTTTGGCGACCGCGCGGCCCGCATGCGCAGTGTGCGGATCACCGACGGGACCCTTTCCGGGCCGTGGATCGGCGGCTGGCGCGCCGTCGTGTGGTCTTTCCTGCCGCTGTACGCAGCTTTCATGATTGCCAGCCTGTTCGACGGCGGCGTGGAGCATACCCCCGGATACATCCCCCTGGACCTAGAATCGGGTGTGGCGAAGGGCCGTGCGCCGGTTCCCGGCCCGGCGATCATTGCGAAGGAGCAAGCCCAACCCCAGGCCGAGGCTCAGGCCCGCGCCCAGATGCCGCACCTGTACGGAAATGGCCCGGATGCACGGTCGTAGTTTTTGGGTCCGTCGGGCAGAAAGCCGGTTGGGTCCGGAGCTGGGCCAATTGCGCCATGTCGCCGCATCGAGGCGGGTCCACTGGGCCTGGCTGCTGCCGTGCCTTGCCCTTGGCTTTATTTATGGCGCCCTCAGCCAATTCATCAGCAGTCCGCGCTCCACGGACAGGATCCCCGACCGGTTTGAGGACATTCCGCTGTTCATCGTGGTGTCCCTGCTGACGGGGTTGGTGCTCTGGTCCCTGACGTTCGCGTTCGCCTTGCGCAAGCTTCTAGTGTTCGACGCCGGAATTGTCACCTCATTTGCCCAAAAGGCCACGACGCGGATCTTTTACTGGAATCAGGTCAACCCGGACTCCATCAAGGCTGTGACAAGCCACGATGGTTCCAGCCCCACACACTTGCTGGTGGCCAAGAGGCTGACACAACTCAGTGTTCGCGGCAAATACTGTGTTGTTTTTCAGGCCGCAGCCACCACATGGGGTCCGGACGCGGGAAGCAGCACAGATACCCCGCAAGCCGGATTCTGGACGTTTGAAACGTCTGGCGAGCCCAGCCCACTTGTTCTGGCCCTCCATCAGGCCATGGTGAATGCCCGGATTCCGGGGGCAGAGCGGATCGCGGCGCAAGCGTTGCCGCCCGTTGTCCTTGCAAGCAAGACAACACTGGACTGACCCGGCGGTCAGTGGACAGATAATGCCCTCAAAAATGGATTTTGAGGGCATTATCTGTCCACTCACGGCGCTTGCGAGCGGTGGGAGCCGGTGGATGGGCCCACGCCGGCGAGGGCCCCGCCGCGAGCTTGCGAGCGGTGGGAGCCGGTGGGGACTAGACCAGGCTGCGCAGGATGGCGGCAGCACCGTCGTCGTACACGGAGGCCGTCACCTCATTGGCGGCGGCCTTCACCTCATCCTCGGCCTGCCCCATGGCCACGCCACGGTTGGCCCAACGCAGCATTTCAATGTCGTTGGACCCATCACCGATGGCCACTGTCAGGGCGTTCTCTATCCCCAGGGATGTCCGCAGCACCTCCAGTGCGGATGCCTTGGTGACGCCCGCAGCCGCTATGTCCAGCCAGGCGCTCCAGCCGATGGCGTAAGTCACCCCGTGCAGGCCGGCAGCTGCAATGGCGTTGGCGAACTCCGCCGTGGATGCCTCGGCGCTGTTGACCACCACCCGGACGGCCTCGGCCTGAAGCAGGTGGTGAAAATCGACGCCGCGGGCCTCAATACCAAAGCTGCTGTCCTGAAAACGGGCGGTGGAGAGGAAGTTGCCCTCGGCGTCCTCCAAGGCGAATTTGGCCCCGGGGATGCGCTCGTGCAGGGCTGTCAACGCCGGTGCCGGGTCAAAAGTCACCCGGTCAATAATCTCGTAGCCATCAAGCAACCCCGGATCCAGGCGGATGGTCACACCGCCATTGGAGCACACCCCGTAGCCGTGGCGAAGACCAATGGCCTCCACGATGGGAAGCAGCGCGCCCAGCGAGCGGCCCGTGGCGATGATGACGTGATGCCCCGCGTCAACCACTGCCTGGGCTGCGTTACGGACGCCCTCGGTCATGATGCCGTCGTGGTCAACGAGTGTCCCGTCTACATCCAGGGCCACCAGGTACTTTGTTTTTTCATTTGTCCGGTCATCGATGCCGGGAATTACATTATTTACTGTCATTGTCATGTCTCCAGTCAAACAGATTGGGCTGGTACTGCCACGCATTTTGGCTGTTAAAACCGTGAACGCCGGGTTAATACTCACAGCTGTATGCACAGTGTGTGTATTAACCCGGCGTTCACGCGGCGCCAAGAAACTACAGGACGGGGAACACTTCCAGCCCGCCCATGTACCTGCGTAGGGCCACGGGAACGTTGACGGAACCGTCGGCGTTCTGGTGGTGCTCCAAGATGGCCACAATCCATCGGGTGGTGGCCAGGGTGCCGTTCAAAGTAGCAACAGCGCGGGTGCCGCCCTTGCCGCCGTCGTCAGCCACCAGACGTTCGCGGATGTTCAGGCGGCGGGCCTGGTAGGTGGTGCAGTTGGAGGTGGAGGTCAGCTCGCGGTACGCATCCTGGGTGGGCACCCAGGCTTCGCAGTCGAACTTGCGGGCGGCCGAACCGCCAAGATCGCCGGCCGCCGTGTCGATCACACGGTACGGCAACTCCACCTTGGCCAGCATTTCCTCTTCCCAAGCCAGCAGGCGCTGGTGCTCCGCCGCAGCGTTCTCAACAGTGGTGTAAACAAACATCTCCACCTTGTTGAACTGGTGCACGCGGATGATGCCGCGGGTGTCCTTGCCGTGCGAACCGGCCTCGCGGCGGTAGCAGGAGGACCAGCCGGCGTAGCGGACCGGTTCGTCAACGTTGATGATTTCGTTGCCGTGGTAACCCGCCAAAGCCACCTCGGACGTGCCCACCAAGTACAGGTTGTCCTCGGCAAGGCGGTAAATTTCGGCGTCGTGCTCCACGTCAAAGCCGGTGCCGGCCATGGTTTCGGGCAGCACAAGCGTGGGGGTGATCATGGGTGTGAAGCCGGCCTCGATGGCCTGGTCCATGGCCATCTGCAGCAGCGCCATTTCCAGGCGGGCACCAACACCCTTGAGGAAGTAAAACCGTGAACCGGAGACCTTGGCGCCGCGTTCCATGTCGATGGCACCAATGAGTTCGCCAATTTCCAGGTGGTCGCGGGGCAAGAAGTCCGGGAATTCGCGCGGCGTGCCAACAGTTTTGACGACCACATAGTCGTCCTCACCGCCTGCCGGGACGCCGTCGGAGATCAGGTTGGCCATGCTGCGCACCAAAGCGTCCTGCTCGGCGCTGGCCGCATCGGCCGCCGCCGAGGCTGCCTTGACGGCCACCGCAAGCTCTTTCACCTCGGCCAGGAGGGCTTGTTTTTCCTCGCCCTTGGCTTTGGCCACCTTTTTGCCAAACACGTTTTGTTCAGCGCGCAGAGCCTCAAAAGAGGTGATCGCAGACTTTCGTGCGGCGTCAGCGGCGATGATGGAGTCCACCACTGACGGTTCGGCACCGCGGGCACGCTGGCTGGCACGGTAAGTTTCGGGATTTTCGCTGAGGTCTCGTACATCGATCACGTCCTAAGCCTATCCAATCAATGCAACTTGACCGGTTATGGTTAGAGAATCATGCAAACTGAACTCCTTGCGGTCATTATTGTGGCCATCGTTGTGCTCGCCGTCGCCGTCAGCTGGCTGGGCGTGCGCAAGCTTGCCCAGAAGCACACACGCAGCGCCGTGGCTGATTCCCCGCACAAGATTCACTTGGCGAAACAGCAGGTCGCCTTCATTTACAACCCCACCAAAAACGGCACCGGTGACGCAAAAGCGCTCATTAGCCGTTCAGTGTCCAAGGCTGGCTGGCCGGCCCCCCTCCTCTTCGAAACCACCGCCGAGGACCCGGGCTTCTCGATGGCCGCTGCAGCACTGGAGGCCAAGGCCGACGTCGTCATTGTGGGCGGTGGAGACGGAACAGTGCGCGCCGTGGGTCAGACTTTGCGGCACACGGAAGTTCCCTTGGCTATTGTTCCCCTGGGCACTGGGAACTTGCTGGCCCGCAACCTGAATCTGGATGTCACCGATATTGCCGGCAGCGTCCAAATCGCCTTGTTCGGGCACCAACGGCATATCGACGCCGGGCTCATGGAAATCGAGGACAGTGTCACTGGCGCCGTTGCCAAGCATTCCTTCATGGTCATTGCCGGTCTTGGCATGGACGCCGACGTCATGAATGACACCAATTCCAAGTTGAAGGAACATGTTGGCTGGCTTGCGTACAGCGAGGCCGGATTGCGGCACATGGCTGGCCCGCGCAAAAAGGTCAGCATCGAGTTGGATGACGAACCCGCCCAGCAGCGCAAGATCCGTTCGGTGCTCTTTGCCAATTGCGGGATGCTGCCGGGCGGCATTGATTTTGTTCCCGGCGCCCTCATTGACGACGGCGTTCTGGACGTTGTGGTGATTAGCCCCCGCAGCGCTTTGGGCTGGCTGGCCATGGCCGGAAAAGTGGTACTGCGGCACAAGAACCGCCTGCCTGTCATTGACTTTTACCGCTCACAGAACCTGACCATCAGGACTGTCATGCCGGTGGAAACCCAGATCGATGGCGACCCGTCAGGGCCCGCCACCTGTGTCAAGGTCAGTGTGGAACACAAGGCAGTGCTGGTGCGCGTGCCGGCACCGAACAACCCGGCGTAGGCTCTCTGGCCCCGGCTCGACAGCATCGGGTGCGAAGGCTGAACGTCACAGGATTCAGTCAGTTTCGGGGCGCAGCGCCTGTTCCTTGATGAGGCGTTCCTCTTCGTCAAAGCGCAACTCATTGGCGTCGTCGCTTTCGTCCCCCACCGATGTGTCGCGGCCTACTTTGGCACCAGGATTGACTATGGTGCCTTCTTGGCTGCTGCTCCTGCCTACATGCGGATCCATGGTTGACTCGCCTCTTCCCTGCTGGGACCAACGTTTCCCTCTCCAGACATGTGGTCATGAAGATACCCAAAGCATAGGCTTGCGGGTGCCGCAGCGAAAGGGATGCGCGCCAGCCAATCACCACAAGGCCACAGCCGGCCGTTGCCGGTGGGGGCGTCGCTTAGCTGCCGGAGCCTACGCTAGGAGCGAGTCAACCCATGTGGCGGCTTCCTCAAACGCTGCGTCAGAATTGTAGGCGCGGATCAACGGCGGCTGCGCATCGGCCCGCGGATAGGAGCCCAGGAAGCGGATGTCCGGGCTGACCCTGTGCAAGCCACGCAGCGCCTCAGCAACGCGGGCATCACGAATGTGCCCCTCCAGGTCGAAACTGAAAATGTAGTGGCCCAGAAACTGCCCCGTGGGCCTGGACTCAATACGGCTCAGGTTCACGCCGCGGCTGGCAAATTGTTCCAGTATTGCCATCAAGGCGCCCGGGTGGTCATCAGGCAGGGGAATCGCCAATGTTGTCTTGTCAGCCCCGGTTGGTTCGGGCAGGGAGCCGGGCTTGGCCACCAACACGAAGCGGGTAACAGCGCCACTATTGTCCTCAATACCTGCGGCAAGGATACTGAGCCCTGTTTGTTCGGCTACCAGCGGCGCACAAACAGCGGCCTGAAAGGCTGACGTGCCCGCCAACAACTGGTGAGCAGCAGCAGCCGTCGAATTTGCCGGCACATGGTCGGCCAGTGGAAGTTTTTCGCCAAACCATTCCCTGGTCTGCGCCCACGCGTGCGGGTGCGTACCCACAGCAGTGATGTCCGCCAGGGCAACCCCCGCCGGGGCCACCAGTACAAAGCTGACGGGCACCACAACTTCATGGATGATCCGCAGTTCCACACCGTTGGCGATGGCGTCCAGTGTTGCCGGCACGCCGCCCTCAATGGAGTTCTCAATGGGCAGCATCGCGGCAAAAGCTTCACCGTTGCGCACTTTGTTCAGGGCAGCGGCGGCCGTGTTGGAGGGAATCCGCACCAAATCTGCCGCACCAGGAACCTGCAACAACGCCGACTCGGTAAAAGTCCCTTCGGGCCCAAGGAAGGTCAGGGGCAGCGCAGAATCAGCGGGCAAGGAAGTCATGGAGCACCTGTTCGTCGAAGCGGAAGAGATTTAGAGGACGCGCGGCGATTCACCGTTGGAGGAAATCATGGGCTTTTCCGATTCAAACCAGGCACCCATGCCACCAAGAACATTAAAAGCACTGTAGCCGTTTTCGGTCAGCCAGTTGGTGGCCCGGAAGGATCGGCCGCCTGTGCGGCAAATAATGTTGACATCCGTGTCCGGGTCGAGTTCTTCCAGACGGGCCGGCAACTGCTCCAGCGGAATGTGCAGCGCACCCGCAATGTGGCCCGCTTCCCATTCATAGTCTTCACGGACATCCAAAATCACTGCATCCACAGCTAGCTCGGCAACAGTGACGCTCATGATGTCTGACATGTGTTCTCTCCTTGCAGGTAAAGACAAATCCGGCTTAAGCCTACTGCCCGAGGGGCCCCGCGTGAGCGAAGCGAGCGATGGGGAGGGCCGGAGGCGCTACTGCCCGAGGGGCCCCGCGTGAGCGAAGCGAGCGATGGGGAGGGCCGGAGGCGCTACTGCCCGAGGGGCCCCGCGTGAGCGAAGCGAGCGATGGGGAGGGCCGGAGGCGCTACTGCCCGAGGGGCCCCGCGTGAGCGAAGCGAGCGATGGGGAGGGCGCGTGGAGCTAACGACGTTTCCCACCATAAAATGTGATGTTCCGCAAGAGTAGTGTAAAAATTGGACTTGTGAGTTCACAAAATAGCCCCGCCGGTCCGGCATTGGCACCCCAAAAGCCCCGCGACACATCCTTCTTCGGACAGCCTAAAATGCTGCTGAATCTCTTCAGTGTGGAGCTGTGGGAGAGGTTCTCCTTCTACGGAATGCAAGGCATTCTGGCGTACTACATGTACTACACCGTGACCCAAGGCGGGCTCGGTATTGCCGAAGGTACGGCGCTGGGCATTGTTGGCGCCTATGGCGGTGGCGTCTACCTCTCCACCATCCTTGGCGCTTGGGTTGCCGACCGTCTGCTCGGCTCCGAGAAGGTACTGTTCTACAGCGCCATCATGATCATGGCCGGGCACCTGTCCCTGGCCCTGTTGCCCGGCGCTGTGGGCTTGACGGTTGGCTTGATCCTGATTGGTGTTGGCTCCGGTGGTTTGAAAGCCAACGCCACCTCACTGGTCGGCACCTTGTACGCCAAAGACGACGACCGCCGCGACGCCGGTTTCTCCATCTTCTACATGGGCATCAACATCGGTGGACTCATTGGCCCGCTCGTCACCGGCTGGTTGCAGGTCACGTGGGGCTTCCACGTTGGCTTCGCCGCGGCAGCTGTGGGAATGGCCTTTGGCCTGCTGCAGTACGGTTTGACGCGCAAGAACCTGCCCGAGACAGCGCACGAGGTTCCCAACCCGTTGCCGAAGTCCCAGTACGGCACGTTTGGCGCCCTGGCCGCCGCTGCAATCGCGCTCATTGTGGCAGCGGTAGCCTTGAAGCTCATTACGGCCGAGAACCTCAAATGGATCATTGTGGCAGTCGTCATCCTGGCAACCATCACCTACTTCGCCGTCATCCTTGCCAACAAGACGGTGACGGCCGTGGAGCGCAGCCGCGTATATTCGTTCATGCCGTTGTTCCTGGCCAGCGCCGTCTTCTGGTCATTGTTCCAGCAGCAGTTCACAGTGGTTGCCCTGTACGCCGACAAGCGCCTGGACCGCATGGTGTTCGGCTGGGAAATGCCGCCCAGCTGGGTCACTTCCATCAACCCGGTGTTCATCATCATCCTGGCCGGCGTGTTTGCTGCCGTCTGGACCAAGTGGGGCCCGCGCCAGCCCGGCACGCCCGTGAAGTTCTCCGCCGCATTGGTCGTGATGGGCCTGGCTTACCTGTCCTTCATCCCGTTCGCCGGCATGGCCGCCGTCCCCATGATGGCCATTGTCTTCATCTTGCTGCTCTTCACGGTTGCTGAACTCATGCTTTCCCCCGTGGGCCTCTCACTGGCCACGAAGCTGGCCCCGGCCGCATTCCAGACGCAGATGGTGGCCCTGTTCTTCCTGTCCATCTCGCTCGGAACCGCCATGTCAGGTGTGCTCGCCCAGTGGTACGACCCCACCAACGAGGCCCCGTACTTCCTTGTCATTGGCTTGGTATCCATCGGGTTCGGCATCTTGTTGTTCCTAGTCAAGAAGCCCATCAAGAAACTGATGTCGGGCGTCATGTAGGTCTTGATCCTTAAAGAACGACGGCGGCACTCACCCTCACGCAGTTGCGTTGGGTGGGTGCCGCCGCCAGTTAGGTGACGTGCTTAACCGATACCAGCCAGCCAGGTGTAACCATCTGATGCCGGGCTATAGGAGCTAGAACCCGCCATGGCGATGACGAAAAGAACAAACACGTAGAGTCCGCCGTAAATCAGCAGCGCCAAGTAGTTGGTAATGAGCCCGGTGATGGAAAATGATCTGCCTTGAGGGCTTTCCTTCTTCAGGCCTATGTGGCCCAAGACGATGCCAACTATCTGCGGGACAATGAAAAATCCGAACCCTGCCACGAGCGAGACCAGGCCAATGATCATGCTGGCCAGGCTCATGCCGCGTGGGCCACTCGTGGGATCCACATAGCCCGGGCCGCCCTGGTAGTAGCTTGGGGCGCCATATTGTTGGGCACCGAACTGCGGTTGACCATATTGTTGTTGTCCGCCAGGCTGCTGGCCATACGGCTGCTGTTGTCCGTACTGCGGCTGCGGCTGAACATACTGGGGAGGCACCGGGTTTTGGAACTGTTGGTTCTTGACCAAGAAATTATCGGGCACCGCAGGAGCCACATAGGTCGGCGGGGCCGCAGGAGCCACATAGGGCGGCGGGGTGTTGGCGGGCTGGCCAGCGTCTGGTTGCGGCTGCTCTGGCTGATTCGACATTGCTAACTCCTGCTGGATTTGGTTTCCCGTCAGGCACGCAACGGGGAAAGTTAAGCTGCCTTCCATAGTAGTCCCGGCACCAGTGCAGCTTGCCGCGCATGCTGGCGTGGAGTTCATACTCTGGGCATCACGTGCCATTTCGGCGTCGGCTCTGTCATGCTGTGATCATGGCTAGCCGCGCGGGCACTACTGCCCTTCCCCAGGACCTTGTTGATCTTTCCGCTTTGCTGGATGCTTACTATGATCTGACCCCGGATCTCAGCGATCCGGCGCAACGGGTGGCCTTTGGCACCTCGGGGCACCGCGGTAGCTCATTGAAGACGTCATTCAATGAGGGCCACATTGCCGCCATTACCCAGGCCATTGTGGAATACCGCAACGGCCAGGGAATCACTGGCCCCTTGTTTATGGGCAAGGACACGCACGCCCTGAGCGAGCCGGCGCAGAACACGGCCCTGGAGGTTTTGGCTGGCAACGGCGTGGAGGTTCTCATTGACGCCCGTCATGGTTACACACCCACCCCGGCTGTTTCACATGCGATCCTCAGCCACAACAAGGGCCGCGAGGAGGGATTGGCCGACGGAATTGTGGTGACGCCCTCCCACAACCCGCCCGGCGACGGCGGCTTTAAATACAATCCTCCGCATGGTGGGCCAGCCGATTCCGACGCCACCGGCTGGATTGCCAACCGCGCCAACAAACTGCTTGAAAACGGTTTGCGTGGAGTGAAGCGAGTGCTCCTCTCCGATGCCTTGGCAGCCTCCACCACCGGCAGGTTCGACTTCCTGTCCGGCTACGTTGATGACCTGCCCTCCGTGCTGGATCTTGACGCCATCCGGGCCGCGGGCGTGCGCATCGGGGCCGACCCCATGGGTGGCGCTTCGGTGGACTATTGGGGCGAGATCGGCGAACGCCACAATCTGGACCTCACGGTTGTCAACCCCACAGTTGACCCCCAGTGGGCCTTCATGTCGCTGGACTGGGACGAGAAGATCCGCATGGATTGCTCCTCCCCCTCGGCCATGGCGTCGCTGATTAATAAGCTTGCCGCCGGCGCACCCTTCGACATTGCCACGGGCAACGACGCCGACGCCGACCGTCACGGCATCGTCACCCCCGACGCCGGGCTGATGAATCCCAACCATTACTTGGCCGTCGCCATCCGGTACCTCTACACGCACCGTTCACAGTGGCCGGCAACAGCCAGCGTCGGAAAAACCCTGGTTTCTTCCTCCATCATTGACAGGGTTGCGGCCGATCTTGGCCGCCAATTGGTTGAGGTTCCCGTAGGTTTCAAGTGGTTTGTGCCGGGCCTGCTCTCCGGCGAGGGCGTCTTTGGTGGCGAGGAGTCAGCGGGCGCCTCCTTTGTGAAGAAGGACGGCTCCGTCTGGACCACCGATAAGGACGGCATCCTGCTGGCACTGCTTGCCTCGGAGATCACTGCCGTCACCGGCAAGTCGCCCTCGCAGCACTACGGTGAGCTGACAGCCCGCTTTGGGGCGCCGTCGTACGCCCGCATTGACGCGGCCGCCAGCCGTGAGCAAAAGGCGGCCCTGGGCAAGCTCTCGGCGGCCGACGTCACAGCCACCATGCTTGCCGGTGAGCCCATCACGGCCAAGCTGACCGAGGCCCCCGGCAACGGCGCGGCAATCGGCGGCCTGAAGGTCACCACCGAGAACGCCTGGTTCGCGGCCCGCCCCTCCGGCACCGAGGATGTGTACAAGATCTACGCCGAGTCCTTCAAGGGCGACGCACACCTGGCACAGGTTCAGGCCGAGGCGAAAGCCCTGGTGGACGGCGTCATCTCCTAAAACAACCGCACGTGCCGTTGGCGGTGGCCCACCATTTTTCCGGCGACTATCCGACGCGTCGGCCGCGGGCGGCCTTTGGCGTCTCCTTTACGTCGCCAACAAAAATGCTGGCCCCACCGCCAACGCCGAACTGGTGTTAGTGGTGGGCGCCTAGTTCGTGTTCGGCGTGGTTGACGGGCTCCAGTTGGAAGGTGGAGTGCTCAATGCTGACATCGAAGTGGCTGGCCACGCAGCTTTGCAGGGCGTCGAGCATGAGCGGGACGTGGCCGTCGTGGAAGCATTCGTCATCCACCACCACGTGGGCGGAAAGGATCGGCAAGCCTGTCGCGATTTGGCTGGCATGGAGGTCGTGGACGCCACGAACATGCTCGAGGGCCAAAATGTGCTCCCGGACCTCATCCAGGTCAAGCCCTGACGGCGTCGATTCCAGCAGCACACCAATGGTTTCCAACAGCAGCTTCAGCGTGCGCGGCAGAATCAGGGCACCAATGAGCATGGCCACCACGGCATCGGCCTGCATCCAGCCGGTCAGGGCAATCACAATCGCAGCCACAATGACGGCCACCGAGCCAAGGGCGTCGTTGACAACCTCCAGGAACGCTGCGCGCATATTGAAGTTCTTGCCCCGCCCGCCCATCAGGACGAACATGGAGATGATGTTTCCCAGCAAGCCGATGGCGCCGAAGATGATCATCTCCGTGGAGGCTATTTCGGTGGGGTTGAAGAGCCGCTGAACGCCCTCCACCAAAACAACAAGTCCCACGGCGAGGAGAATTGCGGCCTGCGCTGTAGCAGCGAGCACTTCTGCGCGCGCAAATCCCCACGTCCGCTTGCTGGTTGCCGGGCGCGTCATCAACCGTGCGGCCAGCAGTGCCATGGCGAGTCCGCCGGCATCCGTGAGAACGTGTGCGGAGTCAAACAGCAACGCCAAGGATCCTGTGAGCAAGGAGCCGATGACCTGGAACACGAAGACGGCCAGCGTAATACCCAGGGCAACGGCAATGCGTCCCTGGTGACTCTCGCCGGGGGCCCCAGCGTGGGAATGGGAGTGATCATGACCAGACATAACTCAATAGTACATCCATTGATGAATCCATCCACTAATGTATGATATTGAGAATGAAGCCCATTAGCAACGCAGCCGTGCTGGCACGGTTTGGCTACGCACTCTCCGACCCCACCCGGGCCGAGATCTTGATGAGCCTTGCCAAGGCGCCACAGTATCCAGCCGATTTGGCCAGTGAGCTCGGTGTTTCCCGCCAAAGCATTTCCAACCACCTCTCCTGCCTGCGCGACTGCGGGCTTGCCGTGGCCATTGCCGAGGGACGCCGGGCACGGTATGAGCTAGCCCACCCCGAACTGGCCCACGCGCTGAATGATCTCCTCGGCGTCGTCCTGCTGACGATTGAAGGGCACATCCCGCACCCCTAGCTCGACCCTGCGCAGGGACTAGGCGCCCCGAACCACGCACAAAACACCGTGTGCCTATATTCTTATCGGCAGGCTGTGCACTGGCATGGCATTGACTGGAGGCACATTGATGAATTTGTTGGGCACTAGGTGGCGCGTTCACGGGGACGGCAAAACGATCGAACCGGGGCAAGTTGTCAGCCCCGATGAGCGGTTGAGCTGGCCCCGAACGGTTGGCATTGGTTTGCAGCACGTGGTGGCCATGTTTGGCGCCACCTTCCTGGTGCCCCTGCTGACCGGAATGCCGCCCGCCACAACCTTGTTCTTCTCCGGCATCGGCACACTGCTGTTCCTGGTGCTCACCCGGGGCCGCGTGCCCAGCTACTTGGGTTCCAGCTTTGCCTTTATTGCGCCAATCCTGGCCTCGCAGCAACAATTCGGCGTGGCCGGTGCGCTGGGTGGCGTGGTGGTTGCCGGCGTGACGCTGGCCGTACTGGGCTTTATTGTGCAAAAATTTGGCGCAGCCTGGATTAACCGGCTCATGCCGGCACCTGTCACGGGCACCATCGTGGCGTTGATCGGCCTGAACCTGGCACCTTCGGCGTGGAACAACGTCAAGCTGGCCCCCGTCACGGCAGTCATCACCCTGGGCACCATCATCTTGGTGAGCGTCCTGTTCCGCGGAATTCTGGGGCGCCTGGCCATTCTGGTCGGCGTGGCGCTCGGCTACCTGGTGGCAGTGCTGCGCAACGAGGTGAACTTTTCCAAGATCAACGACGCCGACTGGTTGGGTCTGCCGTACTTCCAGACCCCCACCTTTCACCTTGCCGTCCTGGGCCTGTTCATCCCCGTGGTGCTGGTCCTGGTGGCGGAAAATATTGGCCACGTGAAATCGGTGGCGTTGATGACCGGGGAAGACCTTGACCCTTACGCGGGCCGTGCCTTGATCGCCGACGGCGTGGCCACCACCCTGGCCGGCCTAGGCGGCGGCTCGGGCACCACCACCTACGCGGAAAACATTGGCGTCATGGCCGCCACCAAGGTTTACTCCACTGCCGCCTACTTTGTTGCCGGCATTGCTGCGCTGCTGCTGAGCTTCTCCCCCAAGTTTGGCGAGGTCATTGCCACGGTCCCGGTTGGTGTGCTTGGCGGTGCGGCAACCCTGCTCTACGGCATGATTGGCGTGTTGGGTGTGCGCATCTGGGTGCAGAATAGGGTTGATTTCTCCAACAACATCAACCTGACCACCGCCGCCGTGGCCCTGATCATCGGCGTTGCCGACTTCACCTGGAATATCGGCAACCTGCAGTTCGCAGGTATTGCGCTGGGCACGGCGGCGGCACTGATTGTGTACCACGGCATGAGTGCCCTGGCGAAGTGGCGCGGCACTGCCACAGACCCACTCGATCCCGGCACGGGCCCCGCCACGGTCACGCTCGGGAAGCACTGATAGGGAAGCACTGATAGCCCACTCCCGGTGAATTCCTTGCCGCGGTAGAAGGCGCCAATTCCTACCGGGCTTCCCCGGCCGGGCCCTGCCGCCCACCAAAAATGTCAGCAAAGGAGAGCCGGTGGCCACCTCAAGGAGGTGGCCACCGGCCGCAGTTCCGTACCACTTAGACGGTGACAGGGCTGCGCTTGGCGTCAACGTCGCCTGGCTCGTCCATGCCGGCGGACGGCGGGGCGACGTGGCCGTCGTCGTCCAGGGAAAGCTCATCAAAGGGGTCACGGCCCGCCAGAACGTCGCGGGCCTTGTCCATGTCAAGCTCACGCGTCCACTTGCCAATCAGCAAGGTGGCGACGGCGTTTCCGGTGAAGTTGGTGAGGGCGCGGGCCTCGGACATGAACTTGTCGATGCCCACAATGACCCCCATGCCGTCAAGGAGGACCGGCTTGTGCGCCGCCAGCCCGGCCGCGAGGGTGGCCAGTCCGGCCCCGGTAACACCCGCGGCACCCTTGGATGCCACCACCATGAACACCAACAGGCCTATCTGCTCGCCGAGATTCATGGGCAGGCCCATGGCTGTGGAGATGAACAAGGCGCTCATGGTCAGGTAGATGGCCGTGCCGTCAAGGTTGAAGGAGTAGCCGGTGGGGACGGTGATACCAACCACGGGCTTGGAGACTCCTGCATGCTCCATCTTGGCCATCAATCGCGGCAGGGCGGACTCTGAGGAGGAGGTGGCGAAGATCAGCAGGTATTCGCGGGCCAGGTAGCGCATCAGGGCGAAGATGTTCAAGCCGGTGACCAGGCGCAGAATGCTGCCAAGAATGATGACAATGAACAGGGCGCACGTCAGGTAGAAGGCGGCCATGAGGATGGCCATGGACCCGATCGCCGCCCAGCCCGTGGCGCCAACCACTGCGGCAATGGCACCAAACGCACCCACCGGGGCCAGCCACATGATCATCGTCATCAGTTTGAACACCAGTTTTTGAAGGTGCTTGACGGCGTTCAAAACCGGTTCCCCGGATTTGCCCATGGACTGCAGGGCAAAACCAACCATGAGCGCCAGCACCAGCGTCGGCAGGACGGGGATGTCGCCCGGGATCATCTCCATCAAAAACTTCACGGTGGAGTTCACCTCCGCACCGGCGGCCGCCTCGTACGGCTTCAGGTGCAGCCCGGAGCCGGGGTGGATGATGTTGCCCACCAGCAGCCCGATTCCCAGGGCAATGGTGGACATGGTCATGAAGTACAGCAGTGCCAGCCCGCCCACCTTGCCCACAGTGGCCGCCTTGGCAATGGACCCGACACCAATCACCAGGGTGCAGAAGATGATGGGCGCAATGACCATCTTGATCAGTGAGATGAACATGGTGCCCAGCGGCTTCAGGGCCATCCCCACCTCGGGGGCCAGCAGGCCGATGGTTGTGCCCAGGACCACCGCAGCGATGACTGCAATGTACAGCCAATGGGTTTTGTCCATTCTGCGGCGCGTAGCCTTGGCCGTGGCGGCTGCCCCTCGTCGTTGAGAGCTCATGGTCACTCCTTGTGGTCTTCGGTGATTAGCATTGATGGATGGAGGGTGTGGCCCCTCTCACTCAAGATTGCGGCCGGACGTGACTTATCTCACTGTTGTGTTCATATTGGTCATAAGGAGAGGCACTCAAAATGTTGTGGCGCAAATGGAGCATTGCCCGGCGACTGTTCGCCGCAAACCTCCTGTTCGTGCTGCTGCTGAGCGCCACCTTGGCCGCGGTGATGGTGGCCGACGCCGGATCCCGCACCTATGAGCAGACCCGTCAGCGCATGCTTTCGGTCGCCACAACCCTGGCGGTCAGCCCCCTGGTGTTGGAAGCCGCCGACTCCCCCGACCCCTCAGCTGCGCTGGAGGACTACGCGCTGGCCGTCATGAGGGACGCAGACGTGGACTTCATCACCATGATGGACCCCTCCGGTATCCGCTGGACCCACCCGGATCCGGCGCAGATTGGCCGCCCCTACGCCGGCTCCATCACGCAGGCGCAGGCCGGCCACATTCACTTTGAGACCACCGCAGGAACACTGGGCCCCTCCGTGCGGGTCATTGTCCCCATCATGGACGACGCCGGAACGCTCAAGGGCATGGTGGCGGCCGGCATGACAGTCAGCAACGTCCAGGTCCTGGTCAACGCCGCGCTGCCAGCCCTTTTCGGGCTGGCAGCTGCCTTGTTACTGGCAGGCTCGCTGGCAGCCTGGCTCCTTGGCCGCTACCTTCACCGTGTCACGATGGGCCGGGGCCCGGAGGAACTCTCCCAACTGTTTGTCTACTACGAGTCGGTGTTGCACTCGGTGCGTGAAGGCATAGTCCTGGTGGACACCGGCGGCACCGTGGTCCTGTACAACGACCACGCTGCCCTCCTGCTCGGCATGGCACCGCCGGGAGACTCCGCATCCTTCCCCGCTGGAGGCCCCACCCCGAAGACTAAGGCGCGGGCCCACGGCCGCCGGGGCGCCGGCCGTACCGTGCGCGCCGCTGCCGCCGTGGCTTCGCTCCAGCTGCCCGAATCGCTGAAGGAGCTTCTGCTCAGCGGGCGTACAGCCACGGATGAGGTCCACTCCGCAGGTGACCGCCTGCTGGTGGTCAGCCAGCGCGCGGCCCTGGTTCCGGGGGCCAACACCCCCGCCGGAACGGTGGCAACCCTGCGCGATCACACCGAGTTGACCCGTCTGGCGGGCAGCCTCAACAGCACCGAAACCCTGGTGGAGGCGCTGCGGGCACAAAACCATGAGCACGCCAACCGGCTCCATGCCATCATTTCCCTGATAGAACTCGACAGGGCCACGGAAGCCCTGGGTTTTGCCAACAATGACCTGTCCCAATCGGTCCGGCTGGGCGGTGCTTTCGTGGGCACTCTCGACGAGCCGTTTCTTGCCGCGCTGCTGCTGGGCAAGTCCGCCCAGGCGCAGGAACGGGGTGTGACGTTGGAATTGAGTGGCGGGGGTACGCTGCCGCCGGGGCTGCTGGACCTGCGCGAACTGGTCACGCTGCTGGGCAACCTGGTGGACAACGCCATTGATGCCGCGGCCGCTGGCGCCGGGGACTCAACACAGGCCACAGTCTGGGCGGATCTGTTGGTGGCCGACGGCAGTCTCACCATCACGGTGGCCGACAACGGCCCGGGCCTGCCCACCACCGACCTGGATGTGCTGGGGCGCATCGGCACCACGGCGAAGTCCTCCATCGCCCCCGGCGGCCGTGGCTACGGCATGGCTTTGATCCGCCGGGCCACGGCCGCTCTGGGCGGCACCATCACGGCCGAGAACGACGGCGGCGCCGTGCTGAGCGTCGTCATCCCCTTGGCGTCAACAACTAAGCGGACGGAATGGTCATGACAGCTGCCACAATCATCCGAGTGCTGGTGGTGGACGACGAACCGGTTGCCCGCACGGCCCACGCTAACTATGTGCGGCGCCTGGACGGGTTTGAAGTTGCCGCGACGGCCGACGGCATGGGTGCCGCCCTTGCCGTGCTGAACGATCCGGCCACCTTGCCCATTCAGCTGATCCTGCTGGATATGAACCTTCTGGACGGGCACGGCCTGGACCTCTTGCGGCGGATCCACGGCTTGGGCATGGTGCCGGACGTCGTGGCCATTACAGCGGTGCGGGAAAGCCAGGTGGTGCGCTCGGCGATTGCTTTGGGCATCTCGGCGTACCTGATCAAGCCCTTCACCTTTGCCGCGTTTCGGGACAAGCTGGAGAGTTATCGCAACTTTCACGACGTGCTGGCGGGACGCACCATGACCAGCCAGGACGCCGTCGACCGTGCCCTAGCGACGCTGCGGCCCAGCGGTAAACTGCAGTTGCCCAAGGGCATGATCGTCGAAACCCTGACAACTGTGTCCGACTGGCTGCGGGCGGCACAGGCCCCTGCATCAGCAACGGAAGTGGCCGGGGCACTGAACATGTCCCGGGTCACGGCCCGCCGCTATCTGGACCACCTCACGGAGACCGGATCCGCCGCCAAGGCGCCCCGCCACGGCTCCCCCGGACGGCCCGAACTGGAGTACCGCTGGTCCCGCCCCCACTGAGATGCGCAACAAGCACCCCGGCAACTGCGCACTGGATGAGGCGGCGCTGGACTCAAAACACGCTCAGATACCGTTGAGCGCCTCGGAGGTGGCCCGCGTGGTGAACAATGCGGCGTCGGCCAGGGCCGCCTCCGCGGAACCTGCCAGATCCGTTGCACTGACGGCGGACACCACCCCGTGTTCGGCCAGTTGCTGGGGTGTGACAGTG
Organism: Arthrobacter sp. TMN-49; assembly: GCF_054511095.1. Taxonomy (NCBI): domain Bacteria; kingdom Bacillati; phylum Actinomycetota; class Actinomycetes; order Micrococcales; family Micrococcaceae; genus Arthrobacter; species Arthrobacter sp. TMN-49. The sequence goes on from NZ_JBTNDH010000005.1 coordinate 35,711, forward strand.
ATTCGCCCGGCCACGACGACGACGGGAATCCCCCGTGCGTGCGCGGCGTCGGCCACTCCCAGCGGACCCTTGCCGGACAGGGACTGCACATCAAGGGACCCTTCGCCCGTGATGACCAAGTCAGCGTCCGCCAGAGCAGAGTCGAGATCGATCATCGTGGCTACCAAGTCAAAGCCGCGCTCAATGGTGGCATTGGAGTAAGCCACAAACATGGACGGGAAGCCGCCGGCAGCACCCGCCCCTGGAACGTCTATGTCAATCCCGGTGGCCTCGTGCACCACGGCGGCCAAGTTGCGCAGCCCCGCATCGAGGTGTTCCACAGCTTGCGGGTCGGCGCCTTTTTGCTGCGCAAACACGTGGGCAGCCCCGGTGGGACCGTATAAGGGGTTGTCTACATCCACTGCCATCCGCAGTTTCACTTTTGCCAGCCTCGGGTCAAGGTCTGAGGCGTCCACGGCAACAACATCCGCCAGCGAGCCACCGCCCAGGGGCACCAAATTGCCGTTGACATCGGAGAGCCTAAGTCCCAGGGCTCGCAAGGCGCCCGTGCCGGCGTCGGTCATGGCGGAGCCGCCCAGGCCGATAATAATTTCCGTGGCGCCGGCGGCCAGCGCGGCAGAAATCAACTGTCCGCAGCCATAGGAATGGGCGCGCAGGGAGTTCTCCACGGTGGGTTCGCTGAGCAGGTAGCCGCTGGCTTGCGCCGTTTCAATGACTGCCACCCCGGTCTGGGTATGGAACCCCCACGCCGCACCAACAGGCTTGAGGATGGGCCCCACCACAGCGTTCAGGCGTTCACTAAAGCCAGCGGCCACGGCGGCGTCCACCGTGCCTTCGCCACCGTCGGCAATGGGGAGGGTGGTCACCACTGCGTCGGGGTAAACGCGCAACGCCCCTTCGGCCATGGCCGCAGCCGCCTCGGGACCAGTAAGGGTCCCCTTGAACTTGTCCGGGGCAATGAGGATACGCATGTCTCCATCCTGCCACCGGTCACTGACAGTGCTGAATCGTTACGTCCAGTACCCTCGCTGGCGCATCACCTCGGCCAACAAATCGGCCCTGTCGCTCATGATCCCGTCCACTCCCAGCTCAAAAAGGTGGTGCATCTGTTCGGGATCGTCAATGGTCCAGACGTGGACCTTCAATCCGAGCCGATGCGCCCGGCGCACAGTCGCGGCCGTGACCAGCTCAAAATTCCCGTGCCGGCGCGGAATTTGCAGCACGTCCACCCCGCGCATCAAAAACCGGGTGAGGGGGCTGGGCAACCACGGGCTGAGCAGAAAATAGCTCGCCAAATGCCACTTGCCCGGGGAGTTCGCCAGGGGACGGCTCAACCTGGCCAAGACCTGACGACGGCGTTTCCCGGAAAATGAGGCCAAACACACCCGATCGTGCAGCCCCCATTCCTCGATGAGCTCCGCCAACGGCACCACCGAGCCCTGGTCCTTGACATCAATATTGAATAGCGCCGTTGGCAGTGCCGCAACAAGTTCGGCCAAGGTGGCGATGGGTTCCCGGCCACCGATCCGGGCCTGGCTCACCACCGAGTACGGCAGTTGTGCGATGGCACCGTCGTGGTCCGTCACCCGGTCCAGTGTTGGATCGTGGAAGACCACAGTCACGCCGTCGGCTGTGGTGTTGACATCGGTTTCCACATAGCTGTACCCCAAATCAAGCGCCGCCTTGAACGCCGTAAGAGAATTCTCCAGCCCATCACGGGAGAACCCCCGGTGCGCAATGGCAACAGGGTGGAGGGAGTCCAAATAGGGTTTGTGTGATTTCCTCGGCGGCATGGCGGCGGCCTAAGCCAGCCGCAGGGCAGCCAGCCGGGACTCAATAACCTGGGCGACGCCGTCGGCCTCAAATCGGGGGGCCGTCAGCGACGTGGCTGCGAGCGCCTGCGGGTGACCACTGGCCATGGCATAGCCGGCACCCGCCCAGCCAAGCATTTCAATGTCATTGGGCATGTCGCCGAAAGCCACAACGTCGGCGGCGGCAATGCCCACGGAAGCAGCGTACTGGGCGAGTGTCACTGCCTTGTTGACACCCCTGGGGCCCATTTCCAGCAACGCCAGCTCAGGCGCGGAGTGTGTGACGGCAATGAGGGAAGCCAGCCCGGGCGCAACAACCTGCAAGAACTCGTCGGCACTTCCGGTGTGCAGTACGGCCAGCATCTTCACGATCCCGCCGTCGGCAATGTCGCCGGTCAGCACCGTCGGCACAACATTGAGGCTGCCGGCCGGGATCCGATCGCCCAGGAAACCGTCCTCAACATGCAGCCCGGTGAGAGACTCCAATGCAAAGCGCGCCTCCGGGGCCAGTCCGGAGACGACGTCCCGCACCCGGGCCACCGTGTCCCAGCTGATCACATGAGAGTCAAGGACTTTTTCGGCACCGAGATCATAGGTCACCGCGCCGTTGGAGCAGATAACTGTTCCTGTGTGGCCAATTTGTTCGCGGATGGGGTCCAGCCAGCGCGGCGGGCGTCCTGTCACAAAAACAATGTCAACCCCGGCTTCTGCAGCAGCCGCGAAGGCTTCCACTGTGCGGTTGCTGATGGTGCCGTCGTGGCCAAGAATGGTTCCGTCAATGTCGCTGGCAATTAAACGCATACCCAAGGCTATCCAACTTCGGCGCAGGCGTCGGCAAATGACTCGCTGGTCACGGTGAACTCCGGAACAGGGGTCGGCAGGGCCTATGGCCGTAGTCAAAGACGGCGCTTCGGCTTACTGGAAGGTCATTTCTGCAATTCGTCGCGGCGCGGCGGGTTGGCCCCGGCGCGGGACACGGTGATGGCGGCAGCCCTGGCCGCATAGGCCAGGATTTCGGCCAGGGTGGCTGTGCTCATCTCACGCAGGGTGCCGCGACGTTGTGCGCCATCTAGTTCCCTGTCCACCAGGGTTGACAGCAGCGCGGCCATAAATGAGTCGCCGGCCCCCACAGTGTCAACAACCTGCACCTCAGGAACCGGGCAGGCAACCTCGCCCGCGGCGCACACAGCCCACGGACCGGCCCCGCCCTGGGTCAGGACCACGACGGCGGGACCTTGAGTACCGCCCAGCGCCAGCCACGTGCGGGCCGACTCCTTGGGGTCAACGCCCGGGTAGAGCCACATCAAATCCTCATCCGAGGCTTTGACGACGTCGGCCAGGCGAACGAACTTTTCCGCCTGCTCGCGCGCATAGTCCACGTCGGTCACAATACTGGGCCGGCAATTGGGGTCGTAGGTAATGGTGGCCAGCGGGTGCACGGCCGTGACAGCCGCAAGAACCTGTTGGGCGCCGGGAGCAAGCATGGTGGCGATGGAGCCTGTATGCAACAAAGTAGTGGCGCCAAACATGAAACTCGGCGCACCATCAGTGGTGGTCAATTCCGGCAGGGACCAGTCCAAGGCGAACTCGTAGCTGGCGGCACCCGCGGCATCCAGCACCGCCCGGGCCACCGAGGTGGGCAGCGCATCGGGCACCAGGGGGACCATGACGGAGTTAGTCCGCAGATGGCCGGCCACCATGTCCCCATACGCGTCGTGGCCGTACCGGCCAAGGAACTGCACAGCATGCCCCAATCGTGCCAACCCCACAGCAACGTTCATGGGGCTGCCTCCCACATGCGGGACAGGGTCCTTGCCGGGGCGCACCACTTCATCAACCAGAGCTTCACCGATAACAGTCAACATGGCACTAGCCTACGACGCCGCCGTGCCGAGACTGACATGGAAGATCTCCCACCCGCGGATCGTGTTCATTCCCCGTCATGTTTGTATCGACTCTGTGCAAAAGCAGCTGCATGAATGGCTGGTGGTGCACGCATGCTGATGGCCATGGCAGCCCCCGGGGAACGGGGCGACACCGTCGACACCGGCTCCTTGATCCAGTTTTTTGCTTCATCTGCGGTGCTTCGACTCGCTTCGGCACCACCGAGACGTTTAGGCTCGAGGGCATGGGTAGTAATTGGGATCGACTCGATGAATCGCTGCGACCGGCCGTCAGCGCATCTGTGGCCGACTTTGAGCGGACGCGGCCGGCGCTGGAGAAGGTCACGGCGGAGCTGGAAACACTTGTCCGCGACGTTTTGGCCGAGGCCGACGACGAGCCCCTCTTTGTCACGAGCCGGACCAAGTCGGTGGAATCGTTCCGCGAAAAGGCCTCCCGCATGGTGCAGGAGCCCGATTCAGCCCCGACCCTGCAGTTCCCTGATCCGCTCAGGAACCTCACGGACATGGTGGGGGTTCGCGTCATCACCACGCTTCCCGGTGAGAACGCCCAGGCGGCCAACTTGATTAAGCGGCGACGGAACATCTTTGACTGCCGTGGCGATACGGAAAAGGACATTGGCTCCATTGAGTCAGGCACCTACGGCTACTCCAGCCGGCACCTGATTCTGCGCACCATCCAAAACGATGTGGTGCGCGCGTACCAGGAGCTCCTTGACCCGGAAAACAAGCCCAATGGCAGCTATTTTTTCGAATGCCAGATCCGCACCATCTTTGCGCACGCGTGGAGCGAGATTGAACATGATATTCGCTTCAAGTCTCAGGATCCGCGCGCCTGGAGCCCCTACTTTGACAGGCAGTTCACCGCCACGGCCGCCATGTTGGAGACGGTTGAGTCAGCGTTTTCCGAGCTCCACGACAGGTACGAAACTGTCACCAGCTACTGGGACGTTGAGGGGGAAGGCAAGGTTTCGCTGACTCCCAACAGAATCAAGGCCGTCTGGCAGACCCTGTTGCCCCATGTTGACAGGAAGGCCGACGACGACTGGGGGTGGGCTGCGGAGTTGGTGGCCGCCCACGGCCTGAGCAAGACAGTGGACCTGGCTGCCCTCCTCCAGCCGAAGATTATCTCCAACGTCCGCAAGGCACTGGACCACAAGTACTCCCCCGGTCCAGACAGACTGCTCGATGACTTGCTGCTGTGGCAGTTTGGCATAAGCCATATAGATTTGACGGCCGAGGAGGAGTCCACGGAGCAAACACCCCGCCGCGACAGCCTGGTCCGCCGCCATCAACAAATGCAGCGATTCCGCAAGACTCAAGGGTTCTAGTGCGGTCCGCTTAAAAGCGTTCTGCGCTGGACAACTTCCGTTGTCCAGCGCAGAACTTTTTAGACTTGGCGTTGGGCGCCATCTAGCAAATGCGAAAGCCAAACAGGTTGCACGGCTGATACCACAGGCCGAGAGTTGTGGCCACATTGCCCTTGGCCACTGAACTGATGCTGGTAGCACTGGAAGTAGTGCCGTCAGCCTGTGCAGGGGACAACCCGGGAGCCAGAACAAGGCCCGCAGCGAGGACGGCAGCAACACCGACGGACGTAAAAGGAGCTTTCATGACAGTGCCTTTCAAAGGAGTGGTATGGATCACCATGACATGGCTGTTTTTAGCATAGATCCCCCTCATCGACAGGGATATAGTCACGACACCCGTGAGCCCCTGTCCTTTTGGACAGTCTTTCTCCGTGGCGTGTCCCCGACCTCTTATTTTAGGCAACAACCCCTGTGCGAAGTGCAGTGATGACAAGTTGCAAACGGTCCCGGGCCTGGAACTTGCGCCCCAAACGGGCCAGATGGTATTTGACTGTGGATTCAGAAAGGAACAGTGAGGAAGCAATTTCACTGTTGCTGCGCCCCTCACACAGCAGCTTCAGTACGTCTTCTTCACGGTCCGAAAGTTCAACAGATGACTCTGCGCGGGTAGCGGGCCGGCTCCTGCGAACATCTGCGACAAGGAGGTGAGTGACGGCCGGATCAATGGGGCAGTCCCCGGCGTGGACCTCCCGGACAGCTGCAACGATTCGTTCCGGTTCAGCGTCCTTGACCACATAACCGCTCGCCCCGGCAATGAGCGCGGCCTTCAAGTAGACATCGGAAATATGGCCTGTCACCACCAGTATCCGGATTTCCGGGATCTCCGCCACTATGTGGCGGATCGCAGCGATGCCGTCCATGACGGGCATCTGGATGTCGATGAGCATGACATCGGGATGAAGTTCGTGCGCTAGTCGGACGGCATCAGCGCCGTTCTCACCTTCTTCCAGGACCACCAGATCCGGGGCCTGGGACAGGTACGTCCGCAACGCGCCTCGGACAAATTTTTCATCATCGACGATGACCACGTTAATGGGCTCGGATGCTTCAACAATCTCACTCATGCTGACAGTCTACGTAACTTGACTCATGCTGCACGGAACTCCAACCACGTATGGCCGGGGCGGCCCGACACGGGACCGCTCAGGGGCGTTGTTCCCAAGAATCAGCGGGTAATTGACGGGAAGGATCCGGACGGCCAGATGCCGACCGACTTGGCACTGCCAAGCTGTGCTGTGGTGGCGGATCCTGAGAATTCCGATGCATTCATGACAATCTCCTTGAAATGAGGCGAGGCATGCGCCACACCTTTCAAATATGTTCAGCAGAATACCTACCTACCGAACTCTTTCGACGTTACGGAGACGTGAGGGCACTTTCAACGCCTCAAGGACAGGTCTGCCCGAACGGATGAGGGAATACGCACCGTATTGGCAAGGACTAGCCGTTTGGCCCAGGGTTTCAAGGCGCCCAGCCGACTACTGCTAGCGGAGTAACTGCCGGCCTTTGAAGGGCAGTACGGTGCGAACGTTCCACCACCCGTCCACCGGGCCGGCATCAAGGGTTCCCCCGAGCCGGGAGGCGCGTTCTCTCAAGCCAATGAGACCCGTCCCCGAGATGGGCAGCCGCGGTTTGCCCGGCGTCATGCGATTGCGAATAATCAATTCAATATGTTCATCCTGCACGTTCATGGAAATTTCGCATTCGCTGCTGCCACCGGTATGCCTGACCACGTTGGTGGCACTTTCCTGCAAGATCCGCAGCACAGTGGAACGGAGTCCGTTGGGTGTCCGGTCCAGCTCCCCCGTGGTTGTGACGCGGGTGGGGAACCCCAAGTTGTTGAGCTGCTTTTGTGATTCGGCGACGCTCCTCGCCAAATCGATGGTTGCCGAACTGGGTGAGACGCTGGTATCCGCTCCGGACGCCACGGGCGAGTCGTCATTGCGCATTGTTTGCAGGAGCCTGCGAAGGTCATCGAGCGAACTTCTGGCCATGGACCCAATCTCCGTCAACGCATGATCCTGCGCCTGCCCTTCCGTGGAGATCTTGCCAAGGTTCGCCTGCACGGCGATCATTGTCAGCCCGTGGGTGACTACGTCATGGAGTTCCCGGGCCAGTTCTGTGCGTTGCGCCAAGGCAGCCGTTGCGGCCGTCTCCTTGGCAGCCCGTTGAGCCTGCTCGGTCTGGACGGATTTTTCCCGCAGCAGTTTTATTGCCAGCCCCGGGGTGGTGATTAGCAAGGTGGCCGGGAAGTAACCCCACAGTGCTGCCGAGCCCAGCGAGGAAACGCCCAACACCCAGACAAGCTGCCACGCAAGAAAACCGCCCACCATCACGGCAAGATTGCGAGTGGAAACACGGTACGCGGCGACAGCGAGCGCCGAGAACGCCACCAACAGGGCGCCGCCTGGCTGTTCGTGCACGTACATGGTTGTCAATAGGGCAAGAAAGGCAACGGCCGTCAGCTGCGGCCGGAAGGCCAGGGTCATCCACAGCACCCAATAGCAGATGGTGCCCGCAAGTTCCCACCACCGCGAATCCCAGTCCTGACCCAGCTGGACGAAGAGTCGAAGGTCATCAAACGCTGACACCGTGACAAACAGGGCAATGAGAATTGAGGCCCAGGACGGCAGCGGTGAACTGCGAATGCTCAGTGCACCGGCTAGGTTAAAGCTCGGCCATGCCTTGCGCGTCCGGACACGCACCTCAGAACTGCCTTTTCCGGGGCATCACGGCGGCTGGGTGCGGGGCGGGGTCAACGTGCATGTCGCCATGGTATCTGCTGGGAGTCAGTGAACGGCGCATATTGCCGCGGGAGCGCCTGCCATCATGCCACGACTGGCACCGCTGCCGGAACTCACCGCAACAGGAACCCCAGCCCCAGCTCGTCGTCAGCATCGAGAGTGAATTTCCCCTCCCCCACAGGGAACGCCCGCCCACTGACGTCCACCACCAGGCCGCCACCGGGGCCACTCACTGTGTCCACCACACGCGCGGCAAACCGCGAATCAATGATGGAGTAGTGCTCCAGCACCTCGCCGTCGGCCAATTCGCCCGCGTCGCTGAGCAAGGCCACCCGGGCCGCCGTGCCAGATCCGCTGGGTGACCTGTCCACCTGGCCGTCGGCAAAAACATTCACATTGCGTTGTGTGAGCCCTGCGCCGGCATGCTCCATCGGCTCGTGAAAAATTGTGCCGAACACTCCGTCCCGCCCGTTGTTTGGCAGCTGGTGGACGGCGTCATGGTGGGCCAGGCCCGACCGCACCTGATGCCCGGCGGCAATCACTTTGGCCAAGTTCGACGGCGTGACCTCAAGGCCCGCAGCCGCGGCAGGCAGGGAGGCGTACAGGGCACCGCTCCAGGCGAGGTCAACGCGCAGGCGGCCAAAATCAGCCGTCTTGATCTCGATGTCCCTGGCCACAACATAGGAGGGCACATTCTGGAAGGCTATCTGGGCCACCTTGCCCGAAGCCATGCTCACCCGAGCCGTGACACGCCCCGAGGGGACGTCAATGACAATATCCGTGTCGCCGTCGTCCGGGGCCCTGACAAGTCCACTGCGGACGGCCCAGGCCCCCAGGGCCATGGTTCCGTGGCCACAAGCGGTTGAGAATCCGTCGCGGTGCCAGAACAAGGCCCCGAAATGGGCGCCGTCATCGTTGGGGGGCAGCACAAACCCGCCATACATCTCGGCGTGCCCGCGGGGTTCATTGACAAGAAGTTGGCGGAGTTTGTTGGCATCGCCCACCATGGCTGCTTCACGGCGTTCGGCGGCAGTGCTTCCAGGGATGAGGAAGGGCAGCGTCGGCACGATCCTGAACGGCTCCCCGGCCGCGTGATAGTCAAAGGTTTCTATTTCCCACAATGCCGCTTTCACGTCTCGGATCTCCTTTGAGCTGGCAACCGCTGGCTTGGGCCGGTCTTAGCCTTCTGCCGTCAATATGGCACGGCACCATTGGGCTGTCAATGATTCGCCCTCCACCGGGGGCAGCGCCCACCTGGACAGGCGGCGTCGGCGGGTGGCCACGATGGGCAGCTCTGCATGGGTAGCTCGCCCCATCGACGGCGTTGATCGGATCGGGATAGATTCTTAGTAGTCGCTCAACCGGAATTTCCCGGACACAGCGAACCAGCCGCGGCAACCCCGCAAACTTCTAACATAAGGATGTGCATCATGGCCGGAATGATTGGTAATGACCCCCAGGACATGGGCGAACTGGTTTCAAAGCTGTCAACTGCCGTTGAGCAGATCACCCAGGCAATGACCACCTTGGATGGCAAGGCTCAGTCCGTTCGCTGGGAAGGCCCCGATGCAACTCGCTTCAAGGGCACTCAGTGGCCCACGTCCAAGCAGCAGTTGGCTCGAGTCATCGCCGACCTGAACGACGTCAAGACGCTTGTGGCCAAGCAGAAGCAGCAGCAGATCGAGGCTTCTAACTAACACCCCTTCGGGATGTGTGGGTACGCCACAAAAACGCTGGTTCCTCGCCTCCGGGCAGGGAACCAGCGTTTTTTGCGTGCACAGCCTCCGAGGGGCCCGCTGCGAGCGTGCGGCTGCACTTCGGGCGGAGGAGGGTGGGCCCCCGACTCCGAGGGGCCCGCTGCGAGCTTGCGGCCGCACTTCGGGCGGAGGAGGGTGGGCCCCCGACTCCGAGGGGCCCGCTGCGAGCTTGCGAGCAGTGGGAGGAGTCGGGGACTAGCGCCTGCCCCGCTTTTGGGCGCGGGCCTTTCCGCCTGCCCGGCCACCGCCGCGCAGATTGGGCGTCGACTTGGTCTTGGCCACGTTACCGCGCGCCGTCGTCGAACTTTTCCCTGTTTTTGCGCCCTTCTTGGGCGCAGCATCCTGTTTTGCCTGAACCGATGGCTGGCGGGAGCTGTTGGCGCTGCGGCCGCGCACCACGCCAACAAATTCTTGTATGACTTCATCGAAATCGTCCGGCAACGGCGTGTCCGAATATAGCCAGGCCAGGCCAATGCTCGTCTCCGGCACGCCATGGAGAAGGCGCGATCGCAGGGTTTTGCGGCTGTAGTGCCGCGCCACCGACATGGGCAGGATCAGTATGCCCAGTCCGGCCTCGACCAGGTCAAGCGCTTCTTCAATGGTTGCCATGGGCGGCAGCGGTTTGCGGGTTCCGGCCTGAATTTCACTGGAAATATCGCGCCACTGCGGGAAGTCATCCGGATCGGCCAGGAGGTACTCGTCGGCCAGATCGGCCACGTCCAGTTCTTCGAAGGCGGCGATGGGGTGGTCCTTGGGCGCCACCACCACCGATAGCTCGCTGTAGAGCGGAATGACGTTGAGGCCGGTCTTATCCACGGGCAGTCGGACAAAGGCCATGTCCACTTCACCGGCGCGCATAGCATCGAGTTGGCGGGTCTCCGGGACGGGGGTTGCCACTAGAGGCACGTCCGGCATGCGCTCCTGCCAGCGGTAGATCCACTTTCCAGGAGTCACACCCGGGACAAAGGTCACTGTAATTTCGCTGTGTTCAGGCACTTGTTTACCCTAGCGCACCCTGCGCCCGACGGTACCCTTAGAGGTATGAGCATTAAACCTTCCCCCCAAGCCATGAAATCCGCCACGGCGGCCAAGAAGCTGGGCATCCACCTGCCGGCTGCCCCCGCAGAATTCCAAGAGAACGCGCTAAGCCGGGAGGAATTCAAGGTTTTGCAGGAGAATCCGCCGGAATGGTTGGCCGAGCTGCGCCGCAATGGACCCCACCCGCGTGCCGTCATGGCGCAGAAACTGAACATTTCCATTGGCGGTCTGAGCCGTTCAAACATCACCGACGCCCTCACGACGGCGGAGATTACGGCGCTGCTGCAGGCTCCCCCCGCATGGCTGGTTGAGGAACGTGCAGTGCACGCCAAGGCCCGTGCTGAGGCTCAGCTGGCTAAAGAGCGCGAAGCCGCCCGCCGCCCCCAAAGCTAGCCCTCACAATTAAGCAACTGACCCGCAGAAAACGCCGAAAATCACGCGTAAGACGTGATTTTTCGGCGTTTTCTGCGGGTCAGTTGTTTAAGGCCGGTCAGTTGTTTGAGGGTTGTAGCTCTGGCTGGCCTTGCTGAGGACCTGGCCCTTGAAGAACGCCGGGTTACGCAGGTACATGAAGAACATCAACACAGCACCCAACAAGATCACGCCCGCACCGAGGATGAAGACCAAGCCCAGCCCGCCAATGTTGGAGCCGGAACCGTAGTCAGGGTCCATGGAGTCGTAGGCCGTCTTGAAGAACATGACCAGCAGGATGACTCCACCCACCAAGGGTGCCAGGAACTTGAAGAAGAAGCTCCGTGCACCCCGGAAGGCCTCCGCACGGAAGTACCAGACACAGGCCAGTGCAGTGATGCCGTAGTAGAAGCAGATCATCATGCCCAGGGCAGTGATGGTGTCCCACAGCGCATTCTCGGAAAGTGTGCGGGTAATCACGTAGAACGCCGCGGCAGCAATGGCTGCTGCAATGGTGGCGTAGCTGGGTGACTTGTGCGTGGGGCTGATCTTGCTGAAACTCTTGGGCAGGGCCTGGTAGTGGCCCATGGACAGCAGGGTCCGTGCCGGTGAGACAAACGTTGACTGCAAGGATGCTGCCGAGGAGCTCAGGATGGCCAGTGACATCAAAATGGCGAACGGGCCCATGACAGGTCCTGCCAAGACCGCAAAGATGCTGCCCTGGTTGTCAGGGTTTCCGGCACCCAGCCCCTCGGTGCCAATGCCAGCGAACGCCAGCGTGGCCAGGGACACTGTCATGTAGATGACCATGATGACAACAACTGTTGCCGTAGCGGCCCGGCCCGGTGTCTTCTCCGGGTTCTTCGTTTCCTCATTCATGGTCAGGGTGACATCCCAGCCCCAAAAAATGAAGATGGACAGCGAAACACCCGCAGCAAATTGTGAGAACGACTCGACTGCGAAGGGGTTGAACCAATCGGCCGTAATGGCTGTGGCATCAAAGGCCGTGCCGTTGGCCACGTGGGCGAAGGCGGCAATGGCGAACCAGCCCAGCACCAGCAGCTGGAATGCGACCAAAACGTATTGGAACGTCTTGGTGGTTTCCATGCCCCGGTATGAGATCCAGCAGGCACCGGCAATGAACACCAAGGTGGTGGCGATGTTCAACGGCAGCACGGTGGTCAGGTCCGCCAGCGAATCATTTTGGAAAATTTGCGCCAGCATCAGATAAAAGAAGTCCACGGCCACGGCCGCCAAGTTGGAGAGCACAATGATGGTGGCGGCGATCAGCCCCCAGCCGCCCATCCAGCCCAGCCACGGGCCAAAGGCGCGCGATGCCCATGTGAAGGAGGTGCCGGCGTCGGGCATGGCATTGTTCAGTTCCCGGTAGCCCAGCGCCACCAGCAGCATGGGGATGAAACCCACCAGGAAAATGGCTGGCAGATGCACACCCACCTCCGAAACCGTGGGGCCCAGCGCGGCTGTCAGCGTATACGCCGGAGCAATGCAGGAAATGCCGATAACGACGGCGCCAAGCAGGCCCACCGACCCGGCTTTAAGACCCTTCGCGCTCAGCCCGTGATCGCCGGGGGCACTTCTGACAGTTTCTATGGCACTCATGCCGTCACCTCATCGCTTGGGAGTTCAAAGTCGCGCGGGACCACAATCATGGGCACCGGCAGGGCGCGCAGGATCCGGTTGGCCGTCGCGCCGAGGAAAATTGATTTTGTCTGGGCCAGGCGGCTGGAACCGATCATGAGCAGTTCCCCGTCCTGCCAGTCCAGGCGGTCAACGGCATCTTCAATGGTTCGTCCACTGCCAACCACCACGTCGATCTCGAGTTTGTCCAAGGCGTCGAGGTCTGGCGCCTGGCTGGCTTCCGAAAGCGCGCGCAGGTGCTCCACGGCGTCCCCCACAGTTGTGCCGGCGTCGTCATTCCCGAGCGCCACCAGGGAAACGAGCCGCAACGGCAGGTGCCGGCGCTTGGCCATGGCGATGCCGGCAGCCAGGACCTGGCTGGCGCCTTCCCTGGTGCCCAGCGCGCACGTCAGCCGCGTGATGGGCTCCGTGCGGCTGTACCCTGACGGGGCAAGCACCACGGGCACGTTTGAGGCGTGCAACAAGGCGCTGGCCACCGAACCAACACTGAAGCGTTTGAACAAGCCGGTGGCGCTGGCGCCAATCACCAGAAGCGAGGCGCCCAGGTCGTTGGCGGCGGCAATGAGCGCCTCCGCCTCCGACTCGCCGCGCCGGATATGCGCGCCTGCCGGAACGTCGGCAGGGACCAAGGCCAGGCCGCCGTCGAGCCACTGTGAGACCTGCTCGGTCAGGATGCTTTCAAAACCAGCCACCGGCGGATACGCCCCGTTGTAGGGCGAATCCTCGGGCATGACCATCACCAGATCCAGGGAGGCACCCTGCCGGCGAGCCAAGGCCACAGCCAAGTTAACGGCATCGCCGCCACGGGCATTGGCCGTATATCCAACTACGTACCGCATAGGTCCTCCTTAAGGACAAAAGATATCAATCTGAGCTGTTCGGGTCTTAGCCGCGGCGGCTGCTGGGACGGTGGCAGGTGTTACTCCAGCTCTGCGATGAGCTTGTTGGCGGTGAACTGGCCCATGCGGACCGCGCCGTCAACGTGCTGGTAGCCCTCAGCGGCCAAGTCGGAGCAGGACCAGTGGATGGGGCCAACGGGGGTGAGCTGGTCGGGTCCGTAGCGGTGCAGGCCGCCCAAGTCATAGGAGGAGGCGTAGGCGCCGCGAGTCCATTCCTCAGAACCCCAGTCCGATTCGTAGTAGACGACGGGTTCGGCGGCTGCGTCGCCAAGGAATTCGGCCAGGGATGCCGTGATTTCCTTTTTGCGCTGCTCGGCCGTGAGGGTGAAGGCGTAGTCGGCTTTTTCGTCCGAGACGAAGCCCACCAGGGTGCCGCGGGGGTCCTCGTGGTTGGTGTTGTCATACACCTCCTGGACCAGCGAGGAGGCGCTGAACCCGGTGCCCGAGAGGCCGTCCGCACGCCAAAACGGGGTGTCGTAGACGGCGTGGACCTTGATGACCAGGCCCAGCGACTGGTGCTGGTGCATCTGGTGCTGGCGGCGCGGCAGCGGCGGGTCAAAGGAGACACGGCTGTAGAGGTTCGGCGGGACGGCCATGACCACGCGCTTGGCTGTCACCGTGGCGCCGTCGGCAATCACCGTGACTCGGGAGTCGCCATTGTTCTCGCTCCAGCGAACGGTGCGGGCCGGGGAATTGAGGATGACGTCCTCGCCCAGCTCCGCGGCCATGGCGAGGGAGACGCCTTGCATGCCGCCCACTACGCGCTTGTCGAGGATGAAATTGTCATCGACCAGGTTGGAGAAGGAGCCAGCCGAGGAGGCCATGAACACTGCCTGCAGGGCCGAGAAGGCGTGCGCGGGCTTGGTCAGCATGCCGCCGGCGATGAACAGGCCAATGTTGTTGCACGCCTCTTCATCGCTGGACTGGGTGCGCAACCAGTGATGGAAGGAGATGATGTCCAGTTCGCGGGCGCTCGGGTGATCCCAGGGCTTTTCCGGATCCATGAGGGCTGCGAGCGCATCAAGGGTGTCAATCAGTTTGTTCATGGCTGCTTCGGTTTCCGCCGATACCGGGAACATCTCGCCCGTGTAGCGAGTGCGGGTGCCGTCGGGGGCCACGTAGACGCTGTCGCCGTCGCGGTAGCGCGAGTAGGTGTCCAAGCCAAGTTCATCGAGCAAGCCAATGAGGGCGGACTGGTCCGGCGAGACCCACTGACCGCCAATTTCCAGCCACGCGCCGTCGATGGTGTTGCTCCAGGTGCGGCCGCCAACCCTGTCACGGGCCTCAACAACTGCAACACTCAGGCCTGCCTTCTTCAGCTCACGGGCCGCCGTCAGCCCTGACGGTCCGGCGCCAATGATGACCACGTCGCGTTCAATAGTTAGTGGATTTGCTTCCGCTGCCATATTTCCCTCTCCTGAGAAGCTTCCAGTGAGGCGCTTCACTAAATGAATGATGTTCATTTAGAATAGACTGTAACGGACATCACCGCCACAGGTAAAGAGGTGCGCTGAAAAATTTGCGCCCGGTGGCATTCAGGAGGGAGAGTGGACCCGGTGGAGACAGCGCAGAAAGCAGTTCAGGAACGACGCCGGGCAGGCCGCCCGGCACAAGCGGTGCTCAGTTCCGCTCGGATTACCAGGGCGGCACTGAAGCTGATAAGTCACTCCGGTTACAAGGGCCTGACCATGGCAGCCTTGGCCGCCTCGCTCAATGTTGCGCCGTCAGCCCTGTACAACCACGTGCGCTCCAAGCAGGATGTGCTGCTGCTGGTGGAGGACCACCTGATGGGCCGGGTGGACGTGTCGGCCTTCACCGATCAGCCATGGGCAGAGGCTGTGAGGATCTGGGCGCACTCCTACCGGGACGTCTTTGCCGCACACTTGCCCTTAATTCCCGTCATTGCCCTCTTGCCAGTGACCAACGCACCCAAGACCATCACCATGTATGAAGCTGTCACCAATGGCTTCCTGGCAGCTGGCTGGCCGCGCGAAGCCGTCATTGATGCGGTGGTGGCTCTTGAGTCCTTCATCTATGGCTCGGCCTACGACGTCAATGCGCCAGAGAATATTTTCGATGTCGGGGCCATGGGGCCGGAGGTTCCCAACTTCAGCGCCGCCGTCGCCCGCCGGGGCCTAAGCCTCGCCGATCCAGCCGGGTCAGCCGGGGCAGCCAAACGCAATGATGCGGATGCCGCTTTTACCCTCGGGCTCAAGGCCATGATCGCCGGGCTTGCGGCAACCCTAGGCTAGAGGGAATGAATCCGCCGCCCGAGCGGACACGCAACAGAGATCCGGCCCGCTGCGGCAGCAGCGGACCGGATCCCTAGCCTTGACTCAGCGAACCAGCCCGTTACCCCAGTACGGGAGGTCGTCCGCGGAGATCTCGGAGCGTGCGGCACGCCGACTGCCATCCTCGAAGAACCCGGACTTGGTGGTAGCCAGGGTCATCACGGCATGCGCCGCTGCGTCACCGAGCTCGTTCAACGCCGCCGTGCTCAAATTGTTCGCGTTGTCACAGGCTTGGTGATAGCACGGGTCATAGGGGGCGCCGGCCGTGCCACCGTAAATGAGCGCCTCCTCGGCGGTTTTGAGGTCCTCCGCTCCGCTGAAGAGTCCGCCGGCAGGAATTCCGGCGGCGATGAATGGCCCGTAGTCGGATCGGCCGTCAAACGCCGTCGGGGAACTTGCCAGGCCCTGCGCTTCAAAGTAGTCGTTGAAGACCGATTCGATCTGTGCTGACCCGGGAGGGCCTGCCAAGCCATCGGTGGAACCGTCACCGTCATAGACGAATCGCACGAAGTTGGTCGAACCGAGCATGTCGAAGTTCAAATTCGCGTAAATGGTTGACAACTGCTCGTCGCTGAGATTGTTGACGTAGTGCGTGGAACCCAGCAAGCCGGACTCCTCGGCACCCCAGAAGGCGAAACGGACTTGCTGGCGTGGCTTGATTTTCAAGTTCTGCATCTGGATGGCGGTTTCGAGAATCACGCTCGTGCCGCTGCCGTTGTCGTTGATTCCGGCACCCCCCAGCACGGAGTCCAGGTGAGCGCCCACCACCACTGTTTTGGCGGGGTCGCCCTTCGGGGAATCGGCGATGATGTTGGTGGTGGTGCGGGTTTCATTGATGATGTCGGTGGTGACGGCAACGGTTGTTGCCCCAGCCACGGAGGCGTTGTAGAGCGCCACCCCGTCCGCGTAGCTGATGCCAACCACGGGAATGGCCGCCGGCTCCCCGAGGGTGACACCGCTCAGCAGCTCCGTCCGGCCGGGGTTGCCCTCATTGAAGATCACTGCCGCGTCATACCCGGCAGCCACCGCGTTGGCGACCTTGACCGCGAAGGTGCAGGTGCCGCGCTGGATGAGCGCCACCTGGGGGGTGGTCGCGGAGGCCGGGACAAAGTCTGCCACCGCACAGCCGGACGCCGAGCTGGGTTCCGGGGTTGCCGGAATCACCACATTGTTGGTAGCAACCAGCGTGCCGGTCACGGCTCCACTTCCGGAATACTGCATGGATTCGGTCTCATAGGAAGCCGACGACGGCGAGACTTGGCTCAGGGTGGCCGGACTGACCTCCTGATAGAACGGGAACTCAAAGGCCTGCTCTGTGACCTTGTAGCCGGCCTTCTTCAACTGCTTCTTGACGTAGTCGGCGGAAGCAGCATAGCCGGGCGTCCCCGAGGCTCGTGTTCCGTCATTGTTGTTGGCAATTCGTTGCAGCACGCGTTCGTGCGCCAGGATTCCGCTCACCGTTACCGATTTGCGCAATTTGTTGGTGTTGACGTCATCCACGGCAGACGCGGCCGTTACCGGAACCAACATGGCCGCGACGACCACCCCGGCTACCAGCAATGCTCTTGCTTGCATGATTTCTCCTTTAGTCTGCTCCCAACCGGGAGCCATTCCACCCTGCTGAGGTTGCCCTATGCCGCACGATCCCGATAGTCCCGTTATCAAATCGTGACCTTAAAATGCTGCAAATCAGTCCAATTGGCCAAGTCCGCCTCGTATCCGGGTCATGCCGGTAATCTGGCGGCCGCCACCGGCACTAGCCACGGCAGGAAAGGAACCATAGGCTGAAACCCAGACCGCCAGCAAAATGCACGGGAGTAAATTATGGGAATCAGTATCAGCAACGTCGCACTTCGGATCGTCTCCGGAGCCTTCATTCTCAACACCGGGATTGGCAAACTCAGCCTCACCCCGGAACAGGCTGCCGGCTTGCAAAGTTCGGCACAGCGCGTCGTCCCGCAGCTGGGAGAATTGGCGCCGGAAAAGTTCGGGAACTATTTGGGCTTCTCTGAGATCGCCCTGGGTGCGCTGGTATTGACGCCCCTGGTTCCCACCCGGCTGGCCGGGTTGGCGTTGGGCGCGTTCTCCACCGGCCTGTTGGCCACGTATCTGAAGACTCCCGGCCTGACCGAGCCGGACAGCATCCGCCCAACACCGGCAGGAACGGCCATGGCCAAGGATTTTTGGCTCGCCGGGATTGCTGTGGCGCTCATTTTCAACCGCAAACGCTCGGCACGGAGCAGCTAAGGGGCCCGCCCGGCGTCGAACACCAAAAAGGGCTAGCCAGAGATCCTTCGCGATGGCACTCTTTAACGTAGGTCGTCTGGGGGCCTTGCGCACTGTGCAGCGGCCTTAGCGCGGAGGTCAGCATGGAACCCAGCGACACGTCAGCCCCGACAACCTCATCCGGACCGAGTTTTGCGTCCTTGCGCCGCACCCTGTCCGGGCCACTGTATGAGCCTGGCGAAGCCAAATATGTTGAGCTGGCCACACCGTGGAACATTGCCGTGGCCACCAGCCCGGCAGCAGTGGTGGAGGCAGCCAACGCGGCCGACGTGGTGAAGGCAGTGAAGTTCGCCGCCGCCAACAGCCTTCCCGTGGCCGTGCAAGCCACCGGCCACGGCATTGCCAGTGACCTGGACGGCGCGTTGCTCATCCACACCCGCTCACTGGGCGGGTGCACGGTGGCCGAATCGGTGGGCGGCGGGGGCATCGCCGCCACGGGGGCCGGGGTCACGTGGAAAACTGTGCTCTCCAGCTGTGAGGGGCTGGGCTTGACGGGTCTGAGCGGTTCGGCACCGGGAGTCAGCGTGGCCGGGTACACCAGCGGCGGCGGGCTCGGCCCCATGGCCAGAACCTTTGGTGCGGCCTCGGACAAGGTCATCTCCTTGGACGTGGTGACCGGCGACGGCGAACTGCGCCATGCCAGCGCCGAATCCGAGCCCGAACTTTTCTGGGGCCTACGCGGCGGCAAGGGCTCATTGGGCGTCATCACGGCGCTGGAGTTCAGTCTGCTCCCACTCCGGCAGATCTACGCCGGTGCACTCTTTTTCGGCAGCGCCGACGTGGCCACTGTCTTGCGGACGTGGGCGCAATGGTGCCCCACGCTGCCCCGGGCAGCCACCACCTCCGTCGCGCTGATGCAATTGCCGCCCATGCCCGGAGTCCCCGAGCCCCTAGCCGGAAAGTTCACCATCGCCGTGAGGTACGTCTATACGGGCGGCCCGGACGACGGCGCCACCTGGCTTGCGCCGATGCGCTCAGCCGCGAGGCCGCTCATGGATGCTGTGGGACTCATGCCAGCATCCATGATCGGTTTAGTTCATTCGGATCCCGACGATGCCTTGCCGGCCGCCGAAGGGGGCGCTCTTCTGCGCGAATTCAGCACAGCTGCGGCAGAGACCTTGTTGGCAGCCGCCGGCCCGGGCAGCGCCTCGCCGCAAATGATGGTCGAAATCCGGCAATTTGGTGGCGCCTTCGCTCAGGACCCACCGGTGCCCAGTGCCCTGTGCCACCGCAGTGCCGCTTTCGGCATGAACACGATAGGCGTGGCCGCGCCACCGGAGCTGCCGGCCGTCAGCGCACATTCGGCCAGTTTGCTGCAAACCATGTCACCCTGGGCATTTGCTGGCACCCTGCCCAACTTCTCAGCCGCCGCCGGACATGCTGGCTTCGCCGCCAACTACACATACCCCGTGCTGGAACGATTGACCGCCTTGGCCCAGCACTTTGACCCGGCGCACGTGTTCCGTTTAGGCCAGGTTCCGGCGCGGTAAGCTCACTGCAGGGCTGGCACGCGTTTGCCCGCCCGCCGCCTTGGAAGGAGCCTGCCATGCCCAGCACCCCCGGAGCCAAGGCATCGGCCCCACTAACACCGGCCATGGCCGCCATCTTGGCGCGCCCCGACACTGTGCTTCACCGTGGACGGCTGGCCTTACTCAACAGTGCCGGCAGCCGCAACGCGCTCACACCGCATGAGGCCATGGTGGCAGATCTGCTGGCAGTACGGCACGTTCTAGATACATACGGCATTGAGTATCTTCTGGTGCGCGGCAACGATGAGCGGCCGGTACTGGCCATCGACACGTCACTGCGGGCCGTCTTGGAGCGGGCCCTAGCCGGGGCCTTCGCCACGGAACCCTTCTACGCCCGCAGCGTTGACACCAAGAAGTCCACCACCCTCCTCGCCGAGGGCTCCCTGACACAGTCAGCGAAAACCCGGATCTTCCGGCTTTTTCGGCCCAGGCTGGAACCTCGGGGAGGGTTGTACTACGGCGCTGCGTGGGGCGTCCAAATTGAACTGTGGCGGTTCTCCCCCACCAGGATTGAGCTGCCCCGGGAGAACTCCATTACCCGGCGCACTCTTGCCCCCCTCGAGGCCCGGCGCAGCACAGTGGACCTTTATGGGCAAAGCTGGCCCACCATTGAAAACATGTTCATCGACCACGTTTTTGATGTTCGCTTTGAGATCGACATGGTGTTTTCCTGGGTGGACGGCAGCGCCGCGTCGTATCAAGCCTCCCGCCGGGCCTTGGAAGCAACGGCACTCCTGGGTGAGGGCGATGACCATGAATCCCGGTTCCGCCACGTGGATGAACTCAAATATGCTTTGCGTTCGGTGCATATGTTTGCGCCGTGGGTCAGGCGCATCTTCGTTGCCACAGATTCCCGTGCCCCGGAGTGGCTGGCTGCCCACCCAAAGGTCACCCTTGTCCGCAGTCACGAACACTTTGCCGATCCGACAGTTCTGCCAACTCACAATTCCATGGCCGTGGAATCTCAGCTGCACCATATTGACGGGTTAAGCGAACATTTCCTGTATTCCAATGACGACATGTTCTTTGCCCGGCCCCTGTCACCGGACTTGTTCTTTACTGCGGGCGGAATTACCCGTTTCATGCTGTCCCCCAACCGCATCGGGCTCGGCGAAAATGATGAGCAGCGGAGCGGATTTGAGAACTCCGCCCGGGTGAATCGCCGCCTCCTATGGGACCGCTTCGGCACCTTCACCACCCACCATCTTGAACACAGCGCCGCACCACTACGCAGATCAGTGCTGGCCGAGTTGGAGAAAGAATTTGCCAAGGAGTTTGCCGCAACGGCTGCCAGCACCTTCCGCGCCGCGGAGAACATTTCCGTCACAAACTCGCTGTACCACTACTACGCCCTGCTGACGGGGCGCGCTGTCATGCACGCCGACGGCGCGGGCATCTACGTGGACACCGCCAGTACTGCCGGCCTGGCGTCACTGGGACAGGTGCTGGCGGGGAGAAACGCCGACTTTCTCTGCCTCAACGACGGCAGCTCTGGCGACGCGACGCCAGCCCAACGTCGCGAGCTGGTCACCGACTTTTTAGAGAAGTACTTCCCGTTCAAGGCGCCCTGGGAGAAGTAACCCGGCCCGGGCCCGGCAGCTAGAAGCCGCGTAAGCTACGTCCAGATGATGACGTCGAGTGTGCGCGGGCCATGAACACCCTCAACGCGTTCAAGCTCAATGTCGCTCGTCGCACTGGGCCCGCTGATCCAGGTCTGCGGACGGGTCGCTTCCAGGCGCGCAATGGCCTCGGGCAGCACCTCCACAATGTCGGCGGCGCGCAGCAGGCAGATGTGCCTGTCTGGAAGCAGCGAAATGATGCGGCGTCCTTGATCGTCACTGCCGTCGAGCATGATGGTGCCGGTCTCGGAAACCGCCGTGGCCGCGCATGTCACCACGGCGTCCACGGCAGCCAGCTCCGCCACGGTGAGGCGACGCTCCGGCGAGTCAACGTGCACAGCTGGCGCCCCGGCGTCGTTCTTCAGGGCCGCAAGCCACTCCGGGGGCAGCCCATGCGGAACCACAATGGAGGTGGTGCCGGCCAGCAGTTCGGCCAGCTTGGCGGGCACCGCCGCGGCGGGTGTGACAAAAACGTTCGCCTTGTAGTCCCGCAGCCTGTCCACCAGCTGTTCGAGCCGCTGCGCATCGGTCATCTCGGAGCTGCGGCGGTACTCCCGGGGCACCACGGGCATCTCCGGGGCGTCACGCAGCGCCGACTTGATGCGGTTCATGATGTCCTCGCGGGCGCTCATGCCTGCTCCCCTTCGCTTGCTGTGGTGCCGGGCACGACGGCGGCGCCCGGCTTGTGCTCCTTGTCCCACCATTGGCGGAACGATTGGCCGGGCGGGGCGGGAATGTTCCTGCTTTGGGTCCAGCCACCGGCGATGCCGGGCAACTTTTTGATGACCTTGTCGGGGCCTGCCACCAACTTGCCCAGG
The DNA here is from genome assembly GCF_054511095.1 of Arthrobacter sp. TMN-49. Taxonomy (NCBI): domain Bacteria; kingdom Bacillati; phylum Actinomycetota; class Actinomycetes; order Micrococcales; family Micrococcaceae; genus Arthrobacter; species Arthrobacter sp. TMN-49. Next base: position 57,844 of record NZ_JBTNDH010000005.1, read on the forward strand.
GGCAGGCCCTTTTCCAGTAGATTCAGGTGCGAACCGCTGGAGAACGCCCATTCTGCCCCCTTCATCATGAGGTCCATCTGGGAGGGCACCTTGAGTTTGGCGCGCTTGGCATCCACGTCTTCACCGCGCAGGTGGACCAGAATTTCGGGGATGTTGATCTTCACGGGGCAGGCGTCAAAGCATGCGCCACAGAGTGAGGACGCGTAGGGCAGGGAGCTGTTTTCCTCGCTCTTGATACCCGTCATGAGTGGGGAAAGAATGGCGCCGATGGGGCCCGGATAAGTGGATCCGTAGGCGTGGCCGCCCGTGCGCTCGTACACGGGGCACACGTTCATGCAGGCTGAACAACGGATGCAGTTCAGCGCGGTACGGCCGTATTCGTCGGCGAGTGCCGCCGTGCGGCCGTTGTCCAGCATGACCAGGTGCACATTTTGCGGGCCGTCGCCGGGGGTCACGCCCGTCCACAGCGAGGTGTAGGGGTTCATGCGCTCACCCGTGGAGGACCGCGGCAGCAACTGCATGAACACTTCAAGGTCGCTCCACGTGGGCAGCAGCTTCTCAATGCCCATGACTGTGATGAGGGTTTCGGGCAGGGTCAGGCACATGCAGCCGTTGCCTTCGGATTCCACAACAGTCAGCGTGCCCGTATCTGCCAGGCCGAAGTTGGCGCCGGAGACGGCCACCTTGGCGGAGAGGAACTTCTTGCGCAGGTGCGTCCGGGCCGCCTCGGCTAGGCGGGCGGGCTCGTCAGTGAGGTTCGGATCCACCACGGGCATCTCGCGCAGGAAGATCTCCCGGACCTGGCTGCGGTTCTTGTGAATGGCGGGCACCAGGATGTGGCTGGGCTTGTCGTGGTCAAGCTGCACAATGAGCTCGGCCAGGTCCGTCTCATAGGCGGCGATGCCCGCCTCCTCCAGGTATTCGTTCAGGCCGATCTCCTGGGTGGCCATGGACTTGACCTTCACCACCTCGGTTTCACCGGTTTCCCGGATCAGGGCGGTGACAATCTCATTCGCTTCCTGGGCGTCGCGGGCCCAGTGGATGATGCCCCCGCGCGCTGTGAAGTTCGCTTCGAACTGCTCCAACAGCGCCGGCAGGTTGGCCATGGTGGCGTCCTTGATGGCGCTGCCGGCATTGCGCATGTCCTCCCAATCGGGAAGCTCCGCCACTACTTTTAGGCGCTTGTCCCTGATGGTGTGGGTTGCGTGACCCAAGTTGGCGCGCAGCTGGGTGTTGGCCAGTTCCCTGCGCGCAGCCTTGGGGAAGGACTCTGTGGCGTTGATGTTGCCGTGGCCAAAAACTGGCAGTGTTGGCATGCCAAGAAACGTGTTGCTCATCGCTTGCTCCCTGCCAGTTTGACGGCACCTGAGACGGTTGCCGGATTTTGCCGCGTGCTGGCCAGAATCTCGGCAAAGTGGAGAGTGCCCACATTGCTTCCCTGGCGGGACAGCCCGCCGCCAACGTGCAGGAGACAGCTGGCGTCACCACCGGAGCACAGCTCGGCGCCGGTGCTACAAATGTTCGCCGCCTTGTCAGCGTTCATGGCGCTGGAGACGTCGGCGTTCTTCATGGAGAACGTGCCGCCGAAGCCGCAACACTGCTCAGCCTCGGGCAACTCCACCATTTCGATGCCACCCACGCTCGCCAGCAAGTTCAGCTGCCGGTCTTCCAGACGCAGCAGCCGCATGCCGTGACAGCTGGGGTGGTAGGTGACCTTGTGCGGGAAGTAGGACCCCAGCTGCTCGGCCGCGTTGGTGATGCCCAGGACATCTGTCAGCACCTGCGAGAGTTCATAGGTTTTTGCCCCCACGACGGCGGCCCGGGCTTCCAGCGCCGCGTCACCGCGACGGCGGGCAACCAATTCGTGTTGGTGTTTCACGCTGGCCACACAGGACCCCGACGGTGCCACGGCCACGTCGTAGTCGTCGTTGTCGAAGGCTGCAACATGGTTGGCCACCACCGCGTGGGCTTCCTTGAAATAGCCTGAGTTCACGTGCATCTGGCCGCAGCAGGCTTGCCCGGAGGGAAACACCACCTCATGCCCAAGCCGTTCTAACAAGGCAACAGTGGCCTGCGCCGTGCGCGGATACATGGCGTCAACGATGCAAGTGGCGAAGAGCGCAATTTTCATGATTCCCACTGTAGGGCAAAAGCGCCACCATGTGGACTGACCACACCCTAGGTTACTCATCCGGGACACGAATCAGGTTCGTGCGATGGCCTGCCTCGATCGTCCGTAAGACACTGCAGAGCCGGTTTATGGAACCACGGGACCGACACGTCCAGCGCGCCGCAGCCTAGGCACGCGTGCGAATTGGCCAGCGGCATATATGAAGAAACGGCCCTGTATGCTTGCCCTGCCGGATCTGCTGCACAGCGTGGCCGGCATCGCCACCAAAGGAGATCACCATGTCCGCATCACCTGCTGCTTTGCGCGTCCCGGGGCAAGGCGATGAAAAGACGTGCCTTCATGTGGCGCTGCAACGCCACCGTGCCGCCATCCTATGGAAGCTCGACGGCGTCAGTGACGTGGACCTGCGCCGCCCCATGGTCCCTTCGGGAACAAACCTGCTTGGGCTCGTCAAGCATCTTGCCGCCGTAGAGTATGGCTGGTTTTGTGAAACGTTCGGCCGCCCCATCGAACCCTTGCCCGATGTGGACGCCGATCCGGAGTCGGACATGGCGGCCACCCCGGCGGAATCCACCAACGACATTCTTGCCTTCTACCAACGCGCCTGCGCCGCCGCGGATGAGGCCATCGCCGCCGTCGGACTTGATGAGACGGGCAGCAGCTGGGACGAGAAGTCGGTGTCTATGCGCTGGGTGCTGGTTCACATGGTGGAGGAAACCGCCCGCCACGCCGGGCACGCGGACATTGTGCGTGAGCTGATCGACGGTGCCGCCGGGGACCACAATTTCTCCTGACGGCGATCCAGGTGCCCGTTACAGTGGCAGGCCTGCGCCGGGTTTGAGATTCTTCATGACAAGAGTTGAGCGCAGCCGCAACACCCCCGGCAGGCTTGTCAGCTCGGTGTCATAGAACTTTTGGTAGTCGTTCAAATCCCGGGCCATAACTTTCAAGATGTAGTCGGGATCACCAAAGAGGCGCTGGGCCGAGGTGATGCGGGTGTTGGCGGCCACTTTCGCCTCAAAGTCATCGATGGTGCCCCTGTCCACCTGGGCCAGGGTCACGAACACGAGCCCCTCAAAACCCAGCCCCACCGAACTGGGGCTGATGACTGCCCGGTACCCGCTAATGGCCCCGGAGGCCTCCAAATCCTTGAGCCGACGATGGCAAGGCGCCACAGTCAAACCCACCCGGGCGGCTAGGGCCGTGGCACTCATGCGGCCGTCATTTTGGAGCGTGCGCAAAATTTCTCTGTCAATGGCATCAATCACAGCAAAATCTTATCGCGCCGAGCCGCCAAAGGGGCTAAACAGGTAAGCACTTCCACGCCCAAATTCCATAAGCTTGCTCCTGTTGGACCACCACTAAGGAGCATCGTATGGAACCGCAGGCACTCTTTGGCTTCCTCATGGTTGCCATCACCTTGAGCTGCACGCCCGGCCCAGACTGGGCGTACTCCATTGCCGCAGGCCTTGGCCGGCGCAGTTTCTTCCCTGCCGTGGCCGGACTCTGCAGCGGCTACGTGCTGCACACCATCTTGTTGGCGGCAGGAATTGCTGCCCTCATGGCAGCGGTTCCCAGCCTGCTGAGCTGGCTCACTGTGGCTGGCGCGCTTTATTTGTTGTGGCTTGGCTTCAAAACCACCAGGTCCTGGCGCAGCGCTGGCTTCGTGAGTGTTGGGCCCCATGGCGAAATGTCAGCAGACGCACAGGGTGCCGCTTCTTCCGGCACACCTATGGGCGCCTACCTTCAAGGTGTTGGCACCAGCAGCATCAACCCCAAGGGCATGTTGGTGTTCGTTGCCCTCACGCCCCAGTTCATCACCTCCGACGCCGCATTTTCGGTGCCGCTGCAATCGGTGATTCTCGGCCTGACGTTCGTGGCCACAACGGCTGTCGTTTACTCGGCGATTGCCGTCGGCTCACGCAAGGTCTTGCGCTCACGCCCGGGCGCGGCTCGTGGTGTGACACTCTCCAGCGGCATCATCATGTGCGCCTTGGGTGCGCTGCTGCTGGCGGAGCAGGCTGGCCCCGTCGTCGAGGTGGCCGGGCACGTGATGGCCCGCGGATAGAACCAAAAGCGGACAACTTTGGCAGCGCGTTGGGTGCGCCTCTGCGCTTTGGCGAGTCCGCAGTCGATCGCTGAATCAGCCGTGGGCGCCACTCCAAGCCGCCAGTTCCGCCAGCAACTCGCTCTTGCGGTCCTGCGCGGCAAAGGAGGCCCGGATGGAGTTCGCGGCCAGCGTCTCCACAGTGGCCGCGTCCCAGGCGAACTCGGCCACGAGTGCGGCGAAGTTGGTGGCCAGGTAGCCGCCAAAATAGGCCGGATCATCGGAATTGACGCACACGTTCAGCCCTGCCGCCAGCATCTGCGGCAGCGGGTGGGTGGCCAGCGTGTCCACCGCCCGTAGGCGCACATTGGAAAGCGGGCACACCGTCAACGGAACCTGTTCAGCCACCAGGCGCTTGACCAAGGATGTGTCCTCGATGGCCCTGATCCCGTGGTCAATGCGCTCAACACCCAACAGATCCAGGGCTTCTGCAACGTAGCTGGGCGGCCCTTCCTCCCCCGCGTGGGCCACCAGGCGCAGGCCAGCCTCCTTGGCCCGCTGGTACAGGCGGATGAACTTCGACGGCGGATTCCCCACCTCTGCGGAGTCCAGGCCAATGCCCATGATGGGTGCCTTCATGGCCAGCAGCGCCTCGAAGGTCTCCAGCGCGGATTCTTCGGATTGGTCACGTAGGAACGCAGCTATCAGGCCAGTGGTGACACCAAAGTCGGCCACGCTGGAAGCCAGCGCCGCCGCAATGCCGTTGACCGCCGTCGAAAGTTCAACACCGCGGCCAACATGGGCCTGCGGATCAAACATGATCTCGGCATGGCGCACACCAGAGTCCTTGGCACGGCGCAGGTAGGCCCGCGTCATGTCGGCAAAGTCCGCCTCCGTGATCAAGACGGCCATATTGGCGTAGTACAGGTTCAGGAAAGACTGCAGATCGGTGAACTCGTATTGCTCGCGCAAGGATTCCAGGGTGGGGAACGGCAACGCCACGCCATTGCGGGCCGCTAGCTTCAGAATCAGTTCCGGTTCCAGGGTCCCTTCAATGTGCAGGTGCAGCTCGGCTTTGGGCAGGGCTGCCATCGCGGCAACGTCAATGTTCTTCGTGGCTACTGTTTTCATGGGGGCAAGTCTACGGGCGCACCATCGCAGTGGCCGGCCAGGAGGGGCCTAGGACTTGAACAGCTTCGCCATGAGTTTCGGGTCCACAATCTCGGTACGGATAACCTCACTTAGCGCCTCCGGCGTAGTGGTGGTTCCGGTCCGCTTTTTCACTTCCTTGCGCATCTGATCAAGGATGGCCGCGGACAAGATCACCTCAAGGACGGCGCCGGGTTCAGTCGCCGCCCGGTGCTTCCACGCCTCGTCAATGCGCCTGCGCTTGAGGGCATCCCGATGCAGCAGGAACATCAAGTCAGCCTTTTCCTCCAGTGACTCCGGCCCCAGCAGGTCAACTTCGAAGGCCATATTGATCACCACGGGCAGCCCGCCAGTCAGATGGTAGGCCTGCCACACGGCACCGTTGGTGAGAACCATCCACTCAATGCCCTCATTGACCGCATACATTTGGACCTGTCGAAGGTGCCTTTCATTCAGCTTCTGACTGATGCGCTTGACCTCGATGAACGCCACAAGCTGCTTGTCGATCCGAACGCCGTAGTCGGCAAAGTCCTGCCTGACCATGTATTCAGTGGTCAGGTCCCTGAACTTGTCGTAGTCCAAGCCTTCACAGAGGATGTCGGTGACAACCAGCCGGGTGTCGCCTTCGTTGGCATCCCGCGCCTTCAACTCATGCAACGGTTTTGTAAAGCGCTTGATGGCCTCCAGTACCTGCGCCCTGGCCGCCGATTCCCATTTGGGCAGGTGGGCGGCCGGCAAAGTCTCCCGGGTGCTCTGGGCCGGGGATTTGGCGCGCCTCACCCGGGTTGTCACAGCCACGGCAACAGCATGGGGCGCCCCTGTCACAGCGGCCGGAACGCGAAGACTGTCAGGCAGCTCCAAGTAGGGTTCGGCAACTCCGAAGGTGGCTTGGTGCATCAACCAGGTGAGTGTTGCCGCCCAGGCACGAACCAGGGCCGAGTCAATACCAGCGTGCTCGGCACTCCTGGCCACGGCAATCTGCTCCAACACGGCGGCGGAGGGGACCTCATGACCTGAGTCGACTGCGTCCGCTGCCCACCGGTTCAACGCCTGAAGTCGTAGCCGTGATTTTGCATCAATCGCCGAATGTTCCATGAATAGATGCCCCTCAATCGTTTTCGCGGCACAGGCAGCCGCCAACACTGCCTAAATCGCCGTCAGATCGCCTTGCCCGCCAGTCTAAGCGTGCGCCGAGCGATTCGCGGCAGATGTTCAGCGTTTTCCCAGCCTTAATACCCCCAATCCATTAGGAATATGTAGCGTGAATGGAGATAATTGAGTTTGAACGATTCGCCTCCGCTCCGTCGGGGCAGACGGGTCCGTAACAGCATCGACCATGATTCCTTGAGCCGGCATTGTTTGAGGAACTTCTGAGGAGCTTGTCAGCGCGTGTTCATGAAAACGTTTGGGTGGTCGTTCGCGATCTCCGCAGTGGCTCTCATTGTTGCGTTCATTTATGGCGGCATTGAAGCACTTATCCTCTGCGCAATCCTGGGTGTTCTTGAAGTCAGCCTGAGCTTCGACAACGCCGTGGTCAACGCCCGCATCCTGGAAAAGATGAGCGCGTTTTGGCAGAAGATGTTCCTGACTGTGGGCATTTTGATAGCCGTTGTGGGCATGCGCGTTGCCTTCCCGCTGCTCATTGTTGGCGTGACAGCCAACCTCAACCCCGTTCAGGCCATCCAACTGGCCCTGGAAAAGGGCAGCATCCATGAGCCCGGCTCCTACGCCTACCTCCTGCATGAGGCGCACCCGCAAATCGCAGCTTTTGGTGGCATTTTCCTGCTCATGCTGTTCCTAGACTTCATGTTTGAAAAGCGTGAACTGCGCTGGCTGAGCCTGCTGGAAAGGCCGCTGGCTTTCATCGGCCGGCTCAACGGTGCCTCACTGGTCATCGGCCTGCTAGTCCTGGTGGCGTCGGCCTCCATGGTCCGCCCGGGCAAAGAGGTTGACGTCCTGATCGCCGGCATCCTGGGCCTTGTCACATACTTCCTGGTCCGCGGCCTAGGCGACTTGTTCACTGTTGAGACCGGGGACGAGGAGTTGCCCCTCCCGGCCGCCAACTCCAAGGACACCAGGGGTGTGGGCACGGCTGTTGGCAAGGCGGCGTTCATGCTGTTCCTGTACCTGGAAGTCATTGACGCCTCATTTTCCTTCGACGGCGTCATTGGCGCCTTCGCCATCACCTCCGACCCCATCATCATCGCCCTAGGCCTTGGTTTGATTGGTGCCATCTTTGTCCGCTCCCTGACCGTGTACCTGGTCCGCGAGGGCACCTTGGATGACTACGAATACTTGGACCACGGCGCGCACTGGGCCATCGGGGCCTTGGCCCTGATCTTGCTACTAACCATTAGCGTAGAAGTTAACGAGATCGTCACAGGTCTTATCGGCGTGATCTTTATCTGCTCGGCCTTCATTTCCTCAATTGTTCGCAATAATCGTGTCGCTGCGGCGGGCTCGCCCAAAGTGGACCAGCTTTCCAACTGACACATCACAATAGACAATTCTCACCATTTTCAAAGGAGCAAAACGTTATGGGACTCAGCTTACAAAAGGGCCAGTCACTTTCACTGAAGAAGAACGACGGCGGCTCCCTCACCCGTGTGCGCATGGGTCTGGGCTGGGATTCGGCTGCGCCAGTCAAGCGCGGCCTGTTCGGCATGAAGAAGGCCGGCGAGGTGGATCTGGACGCCTCGGCGATCCTCTTCGACGCCACCGGCAACGCCGTGGACACAGTGTTCTTCAACCAGCTCAAAAGCAAGGACAGCTCAACCCAACACACAGGTGACAACCTGACGGGCGAGGGCGACGGCGACGACGAGGTCATCCTGGTTGATCTGACAAAGGTTTCACCGGCTGTCACCCAGATCGTGTTTGTTATCAGCAGCTACAGCCGCCAAACCTTTGACACAGTGGAGAATGCTTTCTGCCGTCTGGTGGATGACTCCACACCCGGTTCGCCCGAGGTTGCCCGCTTCCAGCTGACGGATGCTGGCACGCACACCGCCATGGTCATGGCCAAGGTCTCCCGTGAAGCTGCCGGTTGGACGTTCACAGCCATTGGTGAGCGTGCAAACGGCCGCACAGTTATGGATTTGATCCAACCTGCCGCCAGCGCCCTGTAGGGTTTCGCCAACAGGACATTTGTTTCAACAACTTCGTATCTAAGGAGTTTTAGTTTTCATGGCATCTCTAACGCTTTCCAAAGGCAACAACCTGTCACTGACCAAGGCGGACCCCGGCTTGAGCAAGGCCGTGGTTGGTCTGGGCTGGGACCCCCGCACCACCAGCGGGGAAGCCTTCGACCTGGACGCCTCGGCACTACTCATTGGCCAGAACGGCAAGGTTCGCTCCAACGATGACTTCATCTTCTACAACCAGCTCGAAGCCAAGGACGGCTCGGTCAAGCATTTGGGCGACAACCGCACGGGTGAAGGCGACGGTGACGACGAGCAGATCCTGATTGATCTCGGCACCGTCTCGGCGGACATTGACCGCGTCATCATTGTTGTCTCCATTGACCAAGCTGATGCGCGCCGGCAGAACTTTGGTCAGGTCCGTGACGCCTACTGCCGCGTGGTTAACCAGGACAACGACGCGGAGATTGTTCGCTACGACCTCTCCGAAGACGCAGCCTCGGAAACCACCATGGTGTTTGCCGAGATCTACCGCCACAGTGCAGAGTGGAAGTTCCGCGCCGTTGGCCAAGGGTATGCGAGCGGGCTGCACGGCATCGCCACTGACTACGGAATTGCTCTTGACTAACTTTTGATGCTTCGCCCAACTCAGGGCACGGCACCGGTTTTCTTGAGAAGATAAAGCCACCCCGAAGATCTACAACGTAAGGACAAGATTTCATGGCTGGATTGACGCTTGCAAAGGGCAACAACCTTTCACTGACCAAAACTGATCCCGGCTTGCAGCAGGCTGTGGTTGGTTTGGGCTGGGACCCGCGCACCACAACGGGCGAGTCCTTTGACCTGGACGCCTCGGCGCTCATGGTCGCCGCCAACGGCAAGGTTCGTTCAGCCGATGACTTCATCTTCTACAACCAGCCTGCAGCCAAGGACGGCTCGGTCACCCACCTCGGTGACAACCGTTCAGGTGAAGGCGCGGGCGACGACGAGCAGATCCTGATCGACCTGACAAAGGTGGCCGCCGATGTTGAGCGCGTTGTCATTGTTGTCTCCATCGACCAGGCAGATACGCGCGGCCAGAACTTTGGCCAGGTTCGCGGAGCATACTGCCGTGTCATCAACCAGAGCAACGATCAGGAGATCGTTCGCTTTGACCTCAGCGAAGACGCAGCACCGGAAACGTCCATGCTCTTTGCCGAGATCTACCGCAACGGTGCCGAATGGAAGTTCAAGGCAGTGGGCCAGGGCTACGCCTCAGGCCTGGCCGGAATTGTTTCCGACTTCGGCGTACCCATGGGCTAGTCCCCACCTCCTCCCACTGCTCGCAAGCTCGCAGTGGGGCCCTCGGAGGCGTGGGCCCAGACGACCGGTCCCAGGACCATCGACCCGCTCCCGGCCTCTCACGCAATCACGTTACCCCTGGCAACTGGAAATTGGATCCCACCATGACTTCACCTTTGACCCCTCCCACCGAAACCGAAACAGCACTTGTCCTGAAGGCCCCCGACGCCCCCGACATTGTTGTGGCCGAAGAGGCCCCCGGCATGGTGCCCGTCCCCGCAGACCGTCAGGCGGAGATCAGCCGCCAGGCCCAGGATTTCATTGCGGAGATCGCCAGCTTCGATGCGCGCAGCCCCGAATTCACCAGCAAGGTCGACGGCATTTCCAAGCTGGCCGGCTCGGAGATGACAACCTCCTCGGACGCCTCCAGCCGCATGCTGGAGAGGTCCACCACCTCCATGGCCGGTGCCAAGAAGGGCGGCAACGGCGCCCAAGCCCATGTGGCCGGCACCTTGAATGATCTGCGCACAACCGTTGAGGACCTGACCCCCAACAACGCCGATCTCAGCGTTGGCAGGAAGATCCTCGGTTTCATCCCGGGCGGGAACAAGCTAGCCAAGTACTTCCAGAAGTATGAGTCGGCTCAGACCCAGCTCGACGCCATCATCAAGTCCCTCATGGCCGGCCAGGACGAACTCCTCAAGGACAACGCTTCCTTGGCCGGGGAAAAGGTCAAACTCTGGGAGACCATGCAGAGCCTGAGCGAGTATGCCGTGTTCGCCAAGGCCTTGGATGGTGCCTGCGTTGAGAAGATCGACGCCACCCGCGCCTCCGGCCAGATTGAGCAGGCCCAGAAGCTTGAGGCGGATGTGCTTTTCCCCATCCGCCAGCGCCATCAGGACATCTTGACCCAGCTGGCAGTGTCGGTTCAGGGTTACCTGGCCATGGACTTGATCCGCAAAAACAACCTTGAACTGATCAAGGGCGTTGACAGGGCCCGCACCACCACCATTTCGGCGCTGCGCACTGCCGTCATTGTTGCCCAGGCCTTGGCCAACCAGAAGATGGTGCTGGATCAGATCGACGCCATCAACACCACCACGAACAACATGATTTTGAAGACCAGTGAAATGCTCAAGGATCAGACGGTGCGCATTCACGAGCAGGCTTCCAGCTCCGGTGTCAGTGTTGAGACGCTGCAAAAGGCCTTCGACAACGTCTTTGAGACCATGGATGCCATTGACACGTTCCGGGCCTCCGCCGCCAAGAACATGGAGGGCACGGTGCACGCCCTCGAGGATGGCCTGGCCAAGGCCAAGCCGTACCTGGAGCGGTCACGCCAGTCCGATCGGGATTGACGTCCTCCCCTTCCTGAAGGAAGAGGATTCCCTTGGTGGCTGTCGCTGTTAGGCGGCGGTCACCAGGCGGGTGGTTACTGTTTCTTGGGGGACTGCTCCGGCGAGCTGGAGTCTGATGTTCCCTCCACAGTCGTTTAGGCTCTCCGCAAGTCCTGCGGCGAGCATGATGTTCAGCGCGGCGTTGTAGTCGCGGTCGAGAAGGGTGCTGCATTCGGGGCATTCCCAAGCCCTAATGCTGAGTGCTTTCTTGCCGTTCTTGGTGCCACACACTGAACAGACCTGGCTGGTGGGTTCCCACTGGCTGATGCCAATGATGGTGGCCCCGCATTTTTGGCCGGCGTGAGTGAGGTCGTTGATGAAGGCACCCCACCCAGCGTCGTGGATGGATTTGGCCAGTCGGGTACGGGCCAGACCTTTGATATTGAGTGTTTCGATGGCTACCGTTTGGTTTTCGCGGGCCAGTCGTACTGCAATCTTGCGGGTGAAGTCTTGGCGGTCATCACGAATCATTGCATGAATCTTGGCGACCTTGATACGGGATTTGGCCCGGTTCTTTGAACCCTTCACGCGTCGAGCGAGTTCACGTTGAGCACGGCCCAGTTTGCGCGCGGCCTTGCGGTAAAACGTGGGAGCCGGAATTTTCTCCCGGGTTCCATCACTGTAAACAATGGCTGCGAAGTCGGTCAGGCCCAAATCCAACCCCGCCGCGCGTGTACTGGTGGGGGCTGCCGTGGTGGCGGGGTCGGGATTGACGACAAAGGAAGCGTAGTAGCGTCCGTCAGCCTCCCTGATCAGTGTCACCGAGGTGGGCGGGGCCGGCAAGGTTCTGGAGTAGGCCACCCGCAGTTCCCCGATCTTAGGCAGAGTCAGCAATGCCTTGCTGGTGTTGACCTGCCTCACACCGAATCGAGCATTGCTGGTGAAACGGGCCGACCCGGACGAAGTTTTCTTACGGAATCGGGGCGGGGCCATCCTGGCACCTTTACGTTTCCCGGCCACGGAGGAGAAGAAGTTCTTGTACGCAGTATCCAGGTCACGGAGGGCTTGTTGAAGCGGAACAGCCGAGACCTCGTTCAACCATTGGCGTTCCGGTGTCCGCTTGGAAGCCGTCAACGCTGCACTGACGTTTTTGCTGGAAAGGTGCATGCCAGTCTGGGCGTAATTGGCCTTTCGCAGGGCCAGGGCATCGTTGAAAGCCACCCGCACGCAACCCAACAACCGGCTGATAGCCTGCTGTTGGTCTAGGGTCGGGTACACCCTGTAACGGTAACGGAGCATGCATCCAGTCAATCACCAGGCTCTGACATTGACGGACGAAAACGAACTTCCATGCCACCGTCCCCAGATGCCGCTCACGTATCTGGTACTTGACACTAGAAGCGGAGTCCGCGTTTTCAGATACCAACACCTGGCCAGACCATGTTCACCTGCTCGTGCACTTCCCGCCCAAGGTCTCCCTGACGAAACTCGTTCACTACATCAAGGGCGTCTGGTCATACTTCGCAGGATCAGTAGGCGGCGCACCCCAGGGCACACCCCTGGACACGGTCAAGAAGTACAACGAGAACCAAAACAAGCCCACACGCTAGAAGCGATTCTCCCCCGCCCTAAAGGATGGAACACTCTCGCCGTTCAGGTAGCCTAGAACGTACGACGACGAAGCAAGGGTAGTGCGATGATTGGCCGTTTTGTGGCGGGCAGGTTTGGTGCCGGTTCAGCACCGCAGGTGCCAGACCTCCCCGCAGTAGATCCCGTGGCACAGGAGATTGCCGAGATGGGCGTAGCTGTGGACAGCTTGCGCTCTGCCGCGCGCCGGGCGGGAAGCAAACTGCCTCCACTGCTGATGTCTCAGTTGCGCCATCTGGGCGACCTCATGCAGGAGGCCGTGGCCGATATTAGTGTCCGCGGCTGCTCAACGGAGCAGCGGGTGCTGCTCAACGCCATGATCTGCAGCTATGTGCCGACCCCCTTGCAGGCGTACCTGGCCTTGCCCCAGGCCCACCATGACGAGGAATCACCGGCAACGTTCATGTTTGCGGAGCAGCTGGCCACCCTTGAGGAGACTCTTGCGGACTTGCTGAACCAGATTCGTATTGGCGCCGTGGAGGAACTCTCCACCCACGGGCGTTTTTTGGCCGATAAATTCTCCGCCCAAGATGTTGCCTTGCAACTTCAACAACCAGCTCAAGAAGGGGACCCATTGCGTTTGGAGGGCCAACGTTGGCAGCACTAGTAGCGGGGGCAAATGCCGCCCTGACAGCTGAAAATCCGGGTCTTGACCACGTAGTGGTGGCCATGGGTTGGGACACGATCCCCAGCAATGGCCCGCAGGTGGAGTTGGTGCCTTTTGCTCTCATGTGCGACGTGGACGGCAAGGCCATCTCCAATGACCATCTGGTCTTTTTCAACCAACTGGTGAGCGCGGATGAGTCCATGACGTTCATTGGTGACTCGGATCAAGAGCAGATTGATGTCCTGCTCGACCAGGTCCCGGCGGATGTTGCCAAGATTATTTTCCTTGCCTACGTTGATCCTGACGTTCGCGGCCAGGGGACGTTTACCTCGGTGCGCAGCTCCCACATCCGTGTCGCAAATCCACAAAACCGCGAGCTGGTGCGCTTTGACATCGCCGCGATCCAACTGGCATCTGTCACGGCCATGATTTTTGGTGAACTGTACCGGCACCGCACGGACTGGAAATTCCGGGCCCTGGGCCAGGGCTACAGCACCGGCTTGGCCGGAGTGGCCAAGGACTACGGAATTAGGCTGTAGGGCTGCCTGGTGAATGTTTCCGCAACCCCGCGCACCGATCTGCCCTTTCTGCGCCGGCGGATAAAGCCGGGCCGCCCTCAAGGCACCTCCAACGCCGCCGCTGCCGCCCCGGCCCCAGCTGCTACTCCGGCAGCTACTCCGGCTGCGGCCCCCAGTCGTCCGGCCGCGGCCAGCCCGTCGCTGACGCTGCGTCCCGCAACGGCCAGTGCTGCCCCGGACCGCCAGCGTTCACCCGGCCTGGTGCTGGGAGGCGCGGCCCCGGCGTCGGCCACTGACGGGCGGGCACAAAAGTTGACGGCCCAGCGTGAGAAGGCCCGGAACGAGGACCACGAGGTCCAGCTGCTCTTCCCCGCCCCGGGAATCGCGGACCTGTATGAACTGAACCTGGCCGCACGGGTGCTGCGGTTATCTGCCATGGAGTCGGCCGTGGGCACCCTGGTTGTCACCGGTTGCTCAGCAGTGGCGTGGGAAAGTGTGCGCCGGGTGACGGGCGGGCAAACTGTCGACGGCCACCACGCCGGAACCCCCGTCATGACAGCCGGAAACCGTGAATTGGTGGGGTATCACGGCAAGGACGCGGTGGTTACTTTGCGTCATGTGCGTGAATTGCGTCGCGCCATTTTTATCAACCGAAGCAGTGCCGCCATGGGTGTGAGGCTGTTTTCGGGCGCATCCGTTGCCGTGCCGCCGGCCACCGAGGGCACGCAAATAGTGCTGCTGGTGCACAGGATCGGCAATGTGCTGGAGCTTCGGGCGGAACCTGTGCCGCACGATTGGCCCGATCTGCAGATCTGGCAGGAATTCGATTTCTCCATGACACACAGGGCACCCACCTCCGCCTACGGGCGCTAGTTTCCGTCTCCGCAGGGTCACCCACCCTGCCCCAGCTTGAAAGGGCTAATGCGACATTTCCGCTCTCTGACCGACTCCCAGTCCGCCCAGCTCTTCCACCGCCTCCCCGCGGAGGTTAGTGCGCACAGCACCCGGGAATTTCTCGCGGTGGCGCTGGGCGGCACCCTGTACACCCCGGCAAACCGGCTGGATCTGGTGAAGGATGTCCTGCGGCAACGCGATCTGGGCTGTGTTTCCATGGTGCTGTGCCTTGAAGATTCCATCTCCGACGGCGAAGTGCCCGGGGCCGAGGACAACGTCATCTCCACCCTGCGTTCGCTGGCCGGGCACCACCACGATCTGCCGTTGCTGTTTGTGCGCGTGCGCACCCCCGAGCAGATGCTCTCGGTGGCCCGCCGTGCTGGTGCCTCCACAGCCCTGCTCACTGGTTTTGTGATCCCCAAGTTCGACAACGAGTCGGGCACGGGGGCCGCCTTCTTGGACGCCTTGCACGTTGTTCAAACCGAGTTGGGGCTCGACGGCGCCCAACGCACCGATGGCACGCCGGGACACAGGCTGCGCGTCATGCCCATCCTGGAATCGTCGGCGGTGATCCATGTGGAGACCCGCGCCGCTGCGCTGCTGAACATCTATGAGTTGCTGGCCGCCAACCGTGAGGACATTTTGTCGGTGCGGATAGGCGCCACAGACATGTCCAGTGCCTTTGGATTGCGCCGCTCCCGCGACCTGACCATCTACGACGTCAACGTGGTGGCGGGGGTCATTGGCGACATCGTGAACGTGCTTGGGCGGCCACAGGGTGGCTTTGTCATCTCCGGTCCCGTCTGGGAGCATTACTCCAACACCGAGCGGGTGCTACGCCCGCAACTGCGCGTCACACCGTTTGCCGGCGAACAGGAACAAGAACTGCGCCAGCGCATCATTACAGCGAACCTTGACACCTTGATACGTGAGATTGAGCTGGATCTGGCCAACGGATTGTTGGGCAAAACACTCATCCACCCCTCCCATGTGGCGTTGGTGCATGCCATGAGCGTTGTCAGCCACGAGGAATACCTTGACGCGCTGGCCATCGCCGGAAACGTTGGCGGCGGCGCCGCGGCGTCCCCCTACAGGAACAAGATGAACGAGATGAAACCACACCAAGCCTGGGCCCAACGGACCTTGTTGAGAGCCGACGCCTTTGGTGTTTCCGCCACCAACGTCACGTTCGTGGACCTTCTGGAAGCGAGCATGAGATGAACACTTCCACCACTGACCCGGCACGGCCAGAGCCGGCCTGGGGCGGCGGCTTCGTCGCCGAGCAGCTCAACGTGCACATCCACTCGGACCCTGCCAGCGCCGTAGCAGTGCAGGACCTGGTTGGTCTGGCCCTGCGCCGCAACCCCAAGCGGGCACACCTTCTGGTCTCCACAGTCCTGGCTAAACACATCCCCACCGAGCCTGCCCTGGTCATCGCGGCCGGGGAGTTGTTGGGCGCCTTCGTTGCCAAGCAGCTGTCGCGGCTCACCTACGATGCCGGTGATCGCCTGGCCATGCCCGTCGACGCCTGGCCTGACCAAACCTTGGCTGACGCCGCCGCGCAACTGACGGCTGTCCTGCATAGCCCGGCAGGGCATCGCCAGGAAGCCATCACCGCTCTTGCCGGGCAGTTTGCGGGCATGCGCACGCAGCGTCCGGGCACCGTGGTCCTTGGCTATGCAGAAACGGCGACAGGCTTGGGGCGGCTGGTGGCCAATGCGCTGGGCGCCTACTATATCCACTCCACCCGTCACGCCACCCCGGGGATCCAGTCCGCGGCCGGCTTTGAGGAGGGGCATTCGCACGCCACCTCACACAATCTGGTGCCCACAGATCCGCACTGGTTTGATGGTGCCGGGCCCGTGATTCTGGTCGACGACGAGCTCAGCACGGGATCGACAGTCATCAACACCATCCGCGAGCTGCACGCCCTCATCCCCCACCCCGTGTATGTGGTGGCGGCCCTGATTGATCTTCGCAGCGATGCCGACAGGGCACGCTTTGAGGCGTTGGCTCAGCAGCTGGGTTGCCGCATCGCCGTGGCCGCGCTGGGAACAGGCCGGGTTGAACTCGAGGACGGCATTTTGGAACAAGCCGCAGATCTCATGGCCACCTTGCCCCAGCCGGTTGCCCCGGAGGTGAAGGCTGGCAGGTTGTCCATGCTCGAACTCTCAGCATGGGACGTTGACCCTGTCCGCAGCGACAGATTTGGCAATGCCTCCTCGCCGTCGGAGGCCACCATCGCCTTGGTTGCTGGCCAGGTCGCCGAACATCTCAGTGGCCAGGATTTGCACGGTCCCGTGGTTGTGGTGGGGACCGAGGAAAACATGTTCCTGCCGCTGGCTGTTGCCGATGTGCTGGCCGCCATGCTCCCGGGCATTGCTGTGCGTTTTTCCACCACCACCCGCTCCCCCATAGTCCCGCTCGAGCGGGACGACTACGCCATCGCCGGGGCGCTGACCTTTGCCAGCCACGACCTAACCCTCGATGGCCCGGGCGTGCGTTTCGCGTACAACCTCAACGGAGCGGGCCAACGCCCCGGCACCATAGTGGTGTTCCCGGAGCCGGGCACCAATCGCCACGCCGTGCTGCACGGCGACCCGGCGTCCGGTCTTCCACCGCTGGCGGGGGCCCTGCAAGCGGCCGCCGACGACGTTGTGGTGGTGCTGCTGCCCGTTGACGCACCCTCCCCCACCTCCACAGAGGACCAGATATGAGCCAGTTCCCCCTTCCATCACCCCTGACCGGGCCGGACTTTGGCTCCTACCCGACCAGTGAAGTCACCTGGTTGCTGAAGGACTTGAGCCACCTCGCCCTGGAGGCACCAACAGCCGACCGTGAGCACGCCATCCAATCGGGTGCGGCCAACTATGCCGAATCGTTGCCTGTTGAGTACATGCCCAGCCCCGAATACCAGGCCCTGTATGAGCAGGCCGTGGAGCGCGCCGGGGAGCGGATCGCCACGGCCGTGGGCGTGGTGACCGAGTTGGCCCTGGCTGCACGCAATAATCAGCCTGTCTTGGTGTCCCTGGCCCGCGCCGGCACACCCATCGGCATTTTGATGCGCCGTTGGGCGCAGCAGGTTCATGGCCTGGACCTGCCACATTTCACCATGAGCATTGTGCGCGGCGTGGGTTTGGATCAAACGGCGCTGCGCTACTTGGCGGCGAATTTTGATCCGGCCCGGATACTTTTTGTAGACGGCTGGACGGGCAAGGGCGCCATATCGCGCGAGCTCAGCGACGCCCTGGAAGCCTTTGCCGCCAGTGACGGTGTCCGTTTTCCCGATGGTCTTGCCGTGTTGGCCGATCCCGGGCAGTGCGTGTCCATGTTCGGCACCCGGGAGGACTACCTCATCCCGTCGGCCTGCCTGAATTCCACGGTGTCCGGCCTGGTTTCACGCACAGTGTTTAACACGGACCATATTGGCCCCCACGATTTTCACGGTGCCAAATTTTATGCGGAACTGTCTCCCGCCGACGTTTCCAACGACTTCCTGGCCGCCATCTGCTCACACTTCACCCGCGTTCAACCCGCCGTCGCACAGCAGCTGGCGCAGCACACAGCCACGGACCCGGCCCCCACCTGGCTTGGGTGGCAGGCAGTGGAGCGGATCAGTACCGAATACGGGATCAACAACGTCAACCTGGTCAAGCCGGGCGTGGGCGAAACCACCAGGGTGCTGTTGCGCCGAGTCCCCTGGCGCGTGCTGGTCAACCCCGACGCCATGGCCGACGTGGCCCATGTGCTGTTGCTGGCCGAACAACGCGGGGTTCCGGTGGAGCAGGTGCCGCATCTGCCCTACAGCTGTGTTGGGCTGATCCACCCCCACTTCGATAAAAGCGCCGTGGGCGCCGACGGTAAGGCAGTACACAACGCATGAACACCACAACTTTGGCGGCCTGCGATCTTGACCGGACGCTGATCTACTCCAAGAACGCCCTCTGGCTTACGGGCGCCGACAAGGATGCCCCGGCCATGGTGGTGGCCGAAGTGTATGACGGCGCACCCCTGTCCTTCATGACCCGCAAAGCCCAGGAACACTTACTGGCGCTCAAGCGTGCGGCCACGTTCGTGCCCGTCACCACCCGCACACAGGCCCAATATGAGCGCGTGCAACTGCCAGGACCCGTCCCCGAGTACGCCATCACCTCCAACGGCGGGGTACTGCTGCACCACGGGGCACCGGATGCGGCCTGGAATGAGCAACTCACGGCTCGGATGGCCGCGGCCTGCGCCCCGTTGGAGACCATTGAGGCCTACCTTGCCAACCCCGATTTTTCCGCCTGGATCCTGCGGTTGCGCCGTGCCGAGGACCTTTTTGTCTACGCGATCATTGACCGCGACGCCATGCCCGAGGCGTTTCTCACCGAGCTGACCCACAGGTGCACGGCCGCTGGCTGGGCCGTCTCGGTGCAGGGCCGCAAGCTGTATTGCGTCCCCCTGCCCATCAACAAGAGCGCTGCCCTGGCCGAGGTTGCCCGCCGCACCGGGGCCGGGACTGTCATCGCCGCAGGGGACTCACTGCTGGACCGGGACATGCTCGCCGACGCCCACCTTGCCTTCCGGCCCATCCACGGTGAGTTGCACGACGTCGGCTACCTGGCCGCCCATCTTCGACTCACCTCGGTGCGGGGCATCTTGGCTGGGGAAGAAATCCTGCGCAGCATCCTGGCCGAGGTCACAGCCGCCTAGGCGCTGGCTGGCGGTAGTCTGGAGCTTCACCGCAATCCGTTATCTGGGGAGAACTCTGCCTTGTCGCCTGCACGCAACACCCGCTCGTTGGGGGCCACCGAAGCCATCCTTGGCTCGGTCCTGGCTGCCGTTTTATGCCTAGGCACAGCGTGTGGCGGCGCTCCGGCTCCCGCGCCAGCACCGGCGTCGGCCGTCCCACCACAGGACCCAACGCCGGCTCCGGCGCCAACACCCACTCAGACCGACACGGACGCCCTTGCCGGCGAGCAGGTACCTGACGCCGGCGGCGCCGATTTTGCCGCCAACGTTCAGCCCGCCTTTGCGGCGAAAGCCGTGGCTGTGTTGGCCACACTTCCCATCAAGGGCAGGGCCCCCAAGACCGGCTACAGCCGGGAGGAGTTTGGTCAGGCGTGGGCCGATGTGGACAGGAACGGCTGCGATACCCGCAATGACATCCTCAACAGGGACCTGACGGCCAAGACTTTCAAGCCCGGAACCAGCGAATGCGTGGTACTGACAGGCATTTTGGCGGATCCGTACACAGCCGCCACCATTGATTTTGTGCGCGGCACCGCCACCAGCAGTGCAGTCCAGATTGACCACGTCGTGGCGCTCAATGATGCCTGGCAGAAGGGCGCCCAACAGCTCACAGCCAATCAGCGCACCGCCTTCGCCAACGATCCCTTGAACCTTGTGGCGGCGGACGGCCCAGCCAACCAACAAAAGGGCGCCGGTGACGCTGCAACATGGCTGCCGGCGAACAAGAGCTACCGCTGCGACTACGTGGCCCGGCAGATTTCCGTCAAGGCCACCTACTCATTGTGGGTCACCCAGGCCGAGCATGACGCCATGGCGAAGGTCCTGGGCAACTGTGTGGGCATTGAAGTGCCCACCAACCAAACGGCTCCCCCTGCCGTGCAGCAGCCACAGCCGGTCATTGTGCCCCCCGCCGCCCCGCTGGTGCAGGTGCCGGATGTTTTCTACAAGAACTGTTCGGCCGTGCGTGCGGCCGGTGCGGCCCCCCTGTCTGCCGGCCAGCCGGGATACAATTCCACGATGGACCGCGACGGCGACGGCGTAGCCTGCGAATAGCTTTGTTTCGGCGCGGAGGCCGGTTCCGCGCCGAATTTAGATTCCCCCCTAGCAACTAGCACAGTAATAGCTAAAATTGGTGTGTGAGCTCACACAGCGACCGGCCCTTGGTCCCAGCAATGTGGCAACGCCATGACACGGAAATCTTGACGTTATGGCGTGAACGGTTATGCGCTGACTTGGGACCTACGGTGGCCAGCCGCTACGCTGCGGGACTGTTTTTTGAGGACCGGCGCCGGCCCATTGCGCAATGGTACAACCCGGCACTGAACGCTGCGCTGTTGGTCGGAATTGAAACCAGCGCCGAATGGCCAGTGCAACGGTTTGCCTTGTTCTACGCCCCTGCTGGCGGAGGGGTGCTGCGCGTCCATACCACCACGCACGAATGGTATTTGCGCACCCCCAAACAGTCCCCCACTCAGGACGAAGCCTTTGCCCAGGCCATCATGTCGGCCGAATCATTCCTGCAGGTGGAGATGGACTTCATCTAGACCTTCAGCTGCTTAGAACTCTGGTTAGCCTCCGAATTGGCCTTGGAGGAGCGTCATCCGGCCCCTCCCTGGTGGTACTACTCGCTTGTGACTTTCAAACCCTGCAGCTCACCACACGTGGCGGTGGCACCCTGCCCAGAAGCTTGTGCTCGACCCTTCGATCCCCGAATAGGCTCAAAGAGATGGAGTAGATTGCTGGCGCGCCGCACCGCCCCTGTGCCAATCGTCGCTGCAGACATCGTTGTCATTGTGTCCTTGGATCAATCTTTGAAACATTTACGCACGGGAACACGATGAGTGTTGCTGGCACATTCTTGCCCACACCCGATTCCTCACCGGTCAAGGCGTCACGGCGTCAAGGCGTCACGGGCCAGCCGAGGGCCGTCAACTGCTGACGTGGCCACGGTGGAACTTGCCATGACGTTCCTAGCTTCCAGACCCAACAGGGCAGCGCGCGCCCTCAAGAATGGGCCGTTCAAGTCCATCGGCGTCATCGTGTTTACGCTTTCAAGCTTCGGCAACAACAAGACACTCGATGCCGTAGTGTCGGCTGCAGCGGATGCCGGCTACTCCAACCCGAGGTTCGGATACGTCGGGGTAGACACCGACCAGGACGGCGGCGCCAAGCGGGCCCCGCACGAACTCGGCCGCCGATGACGCGCCGTGCATCAAGACTTCCAGACGGTGGGCCGGCTCTGCCTGGAAGCGTTGTTGGGACAGATTTCTGGCACCAATCCACCGGTCGCAGCGCAAAAGGTCCCCACCCGACTCGTGGCGCGCACGTCAACGGCGCCGTCGAACGGCTAGCGTGAGGGGCCACCGCTCGGCGCCCGCAACGGGCCGGAGCTGTGCCGCAGGTTAGACGCCCAATGCCATCTTGATACCCAGGAACAGCATGACGGCGGCTATCAGCCCGTCCAGCACGCGCCACGCACCTGGTTTGGCGAATACCGGGCGCAGGAGTCTGGCGCCGTAGCCCAAGGCACTGAACCAGATCACGCTGCCAAGCACGGCCCCGGCACCGAACCACCAGCGCAACTCTCCATGCTGATTGGCGAGCGTCCCTAGGAGCAGCACGGTATCGAGGTACACGTGCGGGTTCAACCAGGTCAGGCTCAGGACGGTGATCAGCGCAGCCTTCTTGCTCAAGGTCCCCGTTTGGGTGCTGGCGCGTAGTGTGCCCGGATGCATTGCCCGCTTGGCGGCCAAGACTCCGTAGGCGATGAGGAATGCGGCCCCGGCCAGCCTGATCACCACAACCACCGCGGGCACGGCGGTAATCACCACGCCAATGCCAAAGATGCCGGCCACAATCAGTGCGATGTCACTGAGCATGCAGACCAAGACCACCAGCACCACGTGTTCACCCCGAATGCCCTGGCGCAGCACAAACGCATTTTGGGCGCCGATGGCGATGATGAGGGCTAGGCCTGCCCCAAGGCCTGTGGCAAAAGTGGCGAAAAGTTCCAGTGGCGTCATAAGTATTGAAACTACTAGACTCACACAGGACAGTACAGCTAATTATTTGCGTGATACATAAGGAAATCTAATGGTCGCTTTTCAAACCGAACAGTTGCGCACCTTCTTGGCGGTGCTGGACTACGGCACGTTTGACGCCGCGGCCCAGCACTTGCACGTCACCGCTTCGGCTGTTTCGCAGCGCATCAAGGCGATGGAGCAGGCTGCCGGGCAAGTCCTGCTGCAACGCACCGCTCCGATTGCTGTCACCGCGGCCGGGGTCATCGTGCACAAACTGGCCCGCCAGCTGCTGGCGCTGGAGGCCGATGCGGCAGCGGAGCTGGGGTTGACGGCAGCACATCAACGCGCCATTGCCATGGTGGTCAACGCAGATTCCTTGGCCACCTGGTTTATGGGGGCGCTGGCGGCCGTGCCGCCCACCGAGCACCTGAGCTTTGAAATTGTGCGCGAAGACGAGCACCATTCGGTGGCGCTGTTGCGCTCCGGCGAAGTCATGGCGGCCGTCACAGCAAGCGCCGACCCCGTGCAAGGCTGCTCCGTGGTGCCGCTGGGTGCCATGACCTACCGGGCCGTGGCCTCCGCAGATTTCATGCAGAGGTGGTTTCCGCAGGGGTTCTCGGTCGAACTTTTCCCCTCGGCACCGGCCGTGCAGTTCGACCGTAGCGACACCCTCCAAAGCAATTTCCTCGCCACCATGACAGGGGCCCCGCTCAGTGGCGCCCAGCATTTCATCCCGGACACCATCCAATTTGCCCAGGCCGTCGCGCTGGGGCTGGGCTGGGGCCTTATGCCTGAAGCGCATTGCCGGGCCGGGCTGAATGCAGGGACGTTGGTTGAGCTTGTTCCCGGCCAGGTGTCCAGCGTTCAGTTGTACTGGCAGCGCTGGAAGGTCAGTTCAGCCGGCTTGGACGCACTGACGCGGGCCGTCCGCTCGACGGCGGCTGCCGCGCTCGCCCAGAATGGCGGAGCGTTGCGCTGACCTTGTCGGCGGTTCGTTGCGGCCGGCCAGCCTGTACGTTAGTCATGGCAGGGCACTGCCCTGTCACACGAGTTTTGCTTTGCCTCGGGGCGCCTTGTGCGTCCCTTCCCGGCGAACACCACCACTTAGCACCCACCCAAGGATCCCCGCCATGAACAACCCTTCCCTCCAGCGCCGCAACCAAAGCGTGCTGGTCATCGGCCAGCTGCTGTCAGGGGTGGGTGTTGCCTCGGGCGTTGCCGTGGGCGGCATCCTGGCGGCCCAACTGGCGGGCACCACTGCGGCGTCGGGGTTTGTGCAAACAGCCTCGGCGTTGGGTGCCGGGCTGGTTGCGGTGCCGTTGGCCAATTTGGCGCTCCGGGCCGGGCGCCGCTGGGCTTTGAGCGCCGGCTTTGCCCTGGGCGCCGTGGGTGCAGCCCTGGTCTTGTTGGCGGCCGGTCTTGGCCAGTTCTGGCTCATGGCCGCCGGCATGCTGTTCTTTGGTTCGGCCACAGCCGCTGGTCTGCAGGCACGCTATGCAGCGGTTGACGGAGCTGCACCGGAAAAGGCCGGGCGCGCCATGGCGATTGTCATTTGGGCCACCACCGTGGGTTCGGTGGCGGGGCCCAATCTCTCCGAACCGGGCCGATTGCTGGGCCTCAAGGTGGGCCTAGTGCCGCTGTCCGGGCCCTTCGTTTTCTCGCTCATCTCCTTCGTCACGGCAGCCCTAGTTGTGGCCGTCTTCTTCCTGACGCCACAACCATCACCCCAGGACGCCACGGAGGCACCACCAACGCGCGTCAAAACGCATGGCGCGTGGCGGGCGCTGCGGCTGGCCACCCACCATCCGCGGGCCCTTTTCGCTTTGGCGGCGGTCACGGGCGGGCACGCCATCATGGTGGGCGTCATGGTCATGACACCCGTGGCCATGAACAACCACGGACACACCCTGGAGATCATTGGCATTGTCATCAGCTTGCACATCCTGGGCATGTACGCGGCCAGCCCGGTATTTGGCATCCTGGTGGACAAGCTTGGCGCAGTCCCGGTGGTGTTCATGGGTTGCGGCATACTTCTGGCCGCCATCAGCCTCGGCGCGGTGGTCTCGGACAGCAGCGACCCCTTGCCGATGTCGCTCGCATTGACCATGCTGGGTCTGGGCTGGTCCGCCTGCCTGATTGGCGGGTCCTCGCTACTGAACCAATCAGCCCCCACCGAGCTGCGCGTGCCGCTGCAAGGCGCGAATGACATGTTGATGAACTTCGGGGCTGCCGGCATGGCGGCCCTTGCCGGCCCCGTCCTGGCCTGGGGAGGCTTCCTCTGGGTTAACATCATGGCCTTGGCGGTGCTGATTCCCGTGGTGGTGCTTGGTTTCCGTGCCTTGCGTTCGACGCCGGAGCCAACCCCAACACCGTCCGTCACCGGCACCCTTGGCTGACCACGAGCGCTGACCTTAGCCACATAGAGGCCCGGGTAACCACGCATCTCGCGGCTACAGTCAGCCCTCGCGTGCCGAATCAGCCCCAGCCCCCTACCTCAGCCCCTACCCGTCCCAGCGGCTACTCCCCCAGGATGTGCCGCAAGGCTGGCTCCAAGCTTGAATGCCTGAACTGGTAGCCGCTGGCCTCGATTTTGGCCGCCGAAACCCGTTGATTGGCTAGCGCCAGTTCGGCGGCCCCCTGAGTACCCAACAACAGTTTGGGCCCCAGTTCTGGCACCTTCAGCGCTGCGGGCCGCCGCAGTACCTTGCCAAGGGTGCGTGCGAACTCTTGGGCAGTTACGGGGTGCGGAGCCACACCGTTCACGGCCCCCACCACTGTGGGAGTCAACGCTGCGTGGGCAAAAATCCCGGCAATGTCATCAATGCCAACCCAGCTTTGCCACTGCTCGGCGCCCAGCGGCCCGCCCACGGCTGCCAGGTACAACGGAAGCAGTCGCTGTAAAACGCCACCGGCCGCCGAAAGCACTAGTCCCGTGCGAACATTCACCACCCTCACCCCGGCATCGGCCGCCGGCGCGCAGGCGGCCTCCCAATCCCGGCACACCGTGGCCAGAAAATCGCTGCCCGCAGGGTCTGCTTCCACCAAAGCCCGCACCCCGCTTGCGGCATGCGCATCCGCCCCGTAGTACCCCACAGCGGAGCCAGCAACAAGTGTCCGTGCCACGCCGTCGGACGCCAGCTCGGCCAGAGTCTGCGCCAGCAAACGGGTACCGAGAATTCGGCTTTGGTAAATGGCATCCTTGGTGGCCTGAGTGAACCGCCCGCCTATGGGGTGCCCGGCCAAATGAATCACCACACGGCACTGGGCTAGGCCTAAGGCATCAATGGCCCCCGCCTCCGGGTCCCAAAAAATCTCATCGGCATGCCGCGGCGCCCTGCGCACCAGTTTGAGCACCTTGTGCCCGCCGCCTGCCAGCAGCGCCCCCAGCTGCGCGCCCGCCAAGCCAGAAGCCCCCGATATCGCAATGGTCAGCGGCTCCGCGGGATGAGCCGCATGAAATGCCAGGTCGGCCACCAGTTGCCGTTCCCGGAACGCAAACATGCGCTCAAGTTCCGCGTTCATCCGCTGGCGCGCCCACTCCCCACGCGCCACGGCTGGCAGCTCATAGTCGATCTCATCAACCATCAGCGTGGTGCCGGTCTGTGCCCCGTCGGTGAACGTGTGGCGGTGCGTCCACGCGGCCAACGGGCCCTTGTCCATGACGTCGGTAAAGCTTGTTCCGGGCACCAATTCCGTGTGCAGCGCATCCCAACGAAATTCCGGCCGGGTCCACTTTTTTGCCGCCAGCGCGGCGGGTAACAAGCCACGCACACTGCCGGCGGCCGACCCCAGCCACATGCCCACCCCGCCCGGGGCACCCACACCCATGGCCGCCGTCGAGCCCGGATTAATTCCGTCACTGGGTTCTGCCAGGATTGTCCCAAAGAACGACGGCGTGAGCCGGACCAGCGCACCGGGCCGGGTAAACCAGGCGAAGACATCGGCGCGCGGATACGGGATGGATGTGACATAGCGAAATGAGCTCATGATGCCTCCAAAGTCGGTAACACCTCCATCTTGCCCCATGCTTGGACCTTCCTTGCCAAGGAATGTCGGTGCCCCTTGCTAGATTCAAGGTGCAGCACGCAACTTGTACGGAAGGTACTGACATGTTTTTACTTGATTCCCCCGAGGGCGGCTCCCGGCTGATCTTCTCGGCGTCGGATCTGGTGACGGCCAGCGAATGCCAGTACAGAACCTTGCGGATCCTGGATGAAAAACTGGGCCGCACGGACAAGCCCGACTTCGCCAAGGACGCCATGCTGGAGCGTGCCGCCAAGCTCGGCGACGCCTTTGAGCACAAAATCCTTGACGAGTACAAGGCAGAATTCGGTGATTGGAACCCGGCCACGGGCAGGGGCGTGAAGTCCGTTGCCCGCGGCACACTCAGCTGGGCGGATCTTGAAGCCAAACGCGAGGAAACCCTTCAGGCGCTGCGGACCGGGGCGGACGTGGTTTTCCAGGCCACCTTCTTTGACGGCTCCCTGGTGGGCTTTGCTGACTTCCTCATGAAACAACCCGACGGCACTTACGCAGTCCACGACACCAAGCTGGCCCGGCATGCTAAGGTCAGTGCGCTGCTGCAGCTTGCCGCCTACGGGGACCAGCTGCAGCGCTATGGGATTCCCGTGGCTCCGGTGGCCACACTGGTGCTGGGCAATCGCGACCACAGCGAGCACCCCATGCCCGACCTGCTGCCCGTGTTCCGCGAACGTCGGGACAACTTCCTGGCATTGACGGCGGAGCACCGCGCCCAGCCTCAGCCCGTTGCCTGGCTCCAGGAGGGCGTGGGCTATTGCGGACGGTGCGACTACTGCGCGCGACAAGTTCAAGAACACCAGGACCTGCTGCTGGTCAATGGCGTGACCAGCTCCCAGCGCCGCAAGCTCATGGCGCAGGGCATCACCACCGTCCAAAAGCTGGCGGAGATGCCCGCACCCGGGTCCGGCCCGCTGGTGCGCCTGCGCGATCAGGCCCGGATGCAGCTGGGGCTGGAGGTGGCGGACGGCACCGCCATTGCCAGCAAGGACGAGGCCGCCCATGAGATCAGTTACAAGGTGTTGCGGAGCAGCCTCAGCACGTTGCCCACTCCCAGCGACGGCGACATCTTCTTTGACTTTGAGGGCGATCCGCTGTGGCAGGACCCCGTGAGGGGAAAGTGGGGCATCGAGTATCTCTTCGGTGCCATCGAGGCGCCCTTAGCTGACTCCGGGAACCCGCCGGTGTTCAAGCCGTTCTGGGCTCACTCCCGCGACGAGGAACGTGCCGCTTTTGTGGCTTTTCTCGCCTATGTGGAGGCTCGTCGGGAAATATGGCCGGACATGCATGTTTACCATTACGCCCCGTATGAAAAGTCAGCGCTACGGAACCTCTCGGTGTTCCACGGCGTGGGTGAGGACATTGTGGATGACTGGCTGCGCGGGGGCCTGCTCGTTGACCTGTTGGACACCGTGCGCCAGTCGGTGCGGATCTCCGAATCCTCCTACTCCATTAAGAAGCTTGAACCGTTTTACATGCCGGCCGGGCGTGAGGGCGAGGTGACGGACGCCGGCGCCTCCGTTGTTGCGTACGCCAACTACTGCGCAGCGCGCGACGCCGGACGGGCCGGAGACACTCCCCAGGCGGCGGAGGCCGGGAAGGTTCTGGCGTCCATCAGCGACTACAACGAGTACGACTGCCTCTCCACCCTGTACCTGCGGAACTGGCTGTTTGAGATTGGGGCGGCCGTTGAGGTCGGAGCCTGGACGGAGGGCAGCGGCAAGCTGAAGCTTCCTGCGGAAAAGAAGGGCAGCTACGAACCCGAACCCGGTGAAGCCAGACTGAACGAGTTCGTCGCCACTCTGCGCAAGCAAAAGGGATACCAGCTCAGCGACGACGAAAGCGTCATCGAGCTCGTCGCCGCAGCAGCCAGCTACCACCGGCGCGAAGAAAAGCAGTTCTGGTGGGGACACTTTGACCGGCTGGAGAAGGGCCCCGAAGGCTGGGCCGAGGAACGCAACATGCTCCGCATCGAGCACGTCGATGTGGTTGAAGACTGGGCAAAACCAGAGGACAAACCCCGGGCCAGAACCGAAATCCGCACACTCAAGATCACCGGCACCGCCACCGAGGGCTCGGACTTCCGCCCGGGATCCTCGTGGTTCGGCATGCACGACGCCCCGTTGCCGGACGGCATGGCCGAGGAATCCGACAATCCCCGGGATGCCCTGCGCCGCGGAGGGCTGTTCAATATCACAGTGCTCGAGGATATTTCCGAGCCGTCAACGCCTGAGCTGACCACCTTGCTGGTGACCGAAAAATCCACCACCAAGGTGACACCCTATCGAAGTGTCCCCATTGCACTGACCCCGGATCAACCCGTTCGCACCGCGAGCATCCGCGAGGCACTGGCTACGCTGGCAAACAGCGTTGGAAGCGATCTTCCGCACCTGCCCAAGCATCCGGGCATCGAGATTTTGCGCAAGGCCGCGCCGCGGCTGACCAGCGGCGCCAGCCTGCCCTCCGCCCTGGTCCACAGCGACGGGCACGGCCCACAGCAGCACGACTACATCACAGCAATCACCGAGGCCGTGCAGGATTTGGACCACTCATACTTGGCCGTCCAGGGCCCGCCCGGGACAGGCAAGACCCATGTGGGCTCCCATGTCATCACCCGGTTGATCAAGGATCACAAATGGAAGATCGGCGTGGTGGGCCAGTCGCACGCGGTGGTGGAGAACATGCTGCGCGCGGCCATCGAGAAGGCCGGCGTGGACCCGGAGCGGGTGGGCAAGAAGCTCTCAGCACCTCACGAGGTGCCGTGGAAGGTCACCGACGACAAGCAATTTGCTAAGCTCCTGAACTCGTCGGACGGTGCGCTGATTGGCGGCACGGCCTGGACCATGACGGGCGCCAATGTGCCCGCCGGGGCCTTGGACCTGCTGGTGATCGATGAGGCCGGGCAGTACTCGCTGGCCAACACGCTGGCCGTGGCGCAATCCGCCAAACGCCTATTGCTGCTGGGCGACCCGCAGCAGCTCCCCCAAGTCACCCAGGGCTCGCACCCGGCACCCGTGGATGAATCAGCGCTGGAATGGCTGTCGGCCGGCCACGCCACACTGCCCGCGGAGCTAGGCTACTTTTTAGCCGATTCATGGCGCATGCACCCTGATTTGTGTGCTGCTGTGTCCCGGCTGAGCTATGACGGCAAGCTGCTCTCGGCCCCGGTTGCGTCATTGCGCCATCTCGAGGGCAGGGCGCCCGGAGTGGAAACAATCCTCGTGGCGCAGTCTCCGGAGAACGGCAAGGACAACAAGCAGTCCTCACCCGAGGAAGCAGCCGAGGTGGTGGCGCAGGCCAAGGCTCATATCGGCTTGCCGTGGACCGCAGGGGAAGACGAAACACCGCGTCCGCTGGCGCAGGCGGACATCCTGGTGGTTGCCGCCTACAACGCACAGGTCCATCTGGTCCGTGGCGCCTTGGACAACGCCGGACTCACGGGCGTCAAAGTGGGCACCGTGGACAAGTTCCAGGGCCAGGAGGCGCCCGTCGTGCTGGTGACCATGGCCTGCGCGGATCCCACGGGTGCCCCTCGTGGCATGGAGTTCTTGCTGAACAGGAACCGCATCAACGTGGCTGTTTCCCGCGGTCAGTGGCGGGCCGTCATCATCCGCTCACCGGAACTGAGCAACTTCATGCCGTCAAAACCAGCCGGCATGGCGGAGCTGGGCGCCTTCATTGGATTATGCACGACCGGACCATGACCCCTTCACTAGATGGAAACGGGCGACGCCGGTTCTCACCGACTCCGCCCGTTTCCTTACGCTATGGTCATCTAAGGTTCACAGCACGTGGTTAGTACTCTGAAAACTCCACAGAAAGCTCATCCTTATCAACTGTCGCTGTGCCACTGACATAGATCTGAGAGTCGTAGGTTTTCTTTTCCCATTTCGGTGAGTCGCTGCCATAGGAGGTGTCCCTTTCAAAAGATGCCGTGGCCTTGCCGGTAGTTGAAGTGCGCAATCGCCAGCCGCCATCCATATCCGGGTAGGTTTCAATAACCGGTTCCGTTGTCGTTTTCCACGACACATTGCGAGTGTCCGAGTACTCGTAGGTTGAGAACGGGCAATCTACAGGCTCGAGCGTCTTTTGCTCAGAGCACTTTGCTAGCAGTGCACTCACCTTCTCCCCAACAGCCTTGTCAAAAGCGTCATTGGTATCAAGCGCCAACTCTACTGAGCGGTGAGAGTTACCCGGATGAATAGAAACGACCGCTGCGGCCGGCTCGGCAGAGAGATACTTCGATGAGGACGGCAGGTCCAAATCGTAGTTTCCGGGGAACGCCGGCAGCTGGTACGAGGAGTAGGAGGAGCTAGCACTCTCCGCCAGCCCCGCTAGGGAGACCTCGAATCCGTTGACCAAGACTGAGGAAAGCGAGGAACTACTGGAGATTGTCACCGTGCCCGGCTTCGTTTCCTTCAGCTTCCAGTGATCATCCAGCAGCGAAGGATCGCTCTTGACCAGCACGTAGTTGGTCTCGACTTTCTCACCGTTCTGGCGGAGTTCCACCTGTACGTTGGCCTGTTCCTCGCCCATAGTGGTTTTCAGAATTGTGAAACCATCCGGACGTTTGGTGGCCTTGCCGTAGATTTCATTGGTCAACAGGACCCGCTGGGCATTGGGAATACTGGGGTCAGAAATTTCCAGGGCCCGTTCGGCGTCGCCACTAACCAAGGCTTGGAGGTACGCATCAATGACTTTGTCCGGGCCGTTGGCTCCACGAACTGTATTGACGGCAATGGCGCCACCGCCAACCAAAACGGCAACCAGGGCAACAGCGCCGCCGGCAATGATCAGGTTCCGCTTTTGTTTCTTCGACAAGGGCGTGCGCTCGATCAATACGGGGGCACCAGGCCGGGCGGCGGCGCCAGTTTCGAATTGTTGCGGCTGCGTCTGGTGCTGTTCCACGGGGGAACTACCGGCCGCTCCCGCCAACGGCTTGGACAGGATTGACGGTGACTTCTGCACCCTCGCCACAAGAGCGGTGGGGAGCAAAGGCGCAATTGCGGGCGCGAGGTAGCGCGAAGCCACCTCCATGGCAGCACCCCACAGAACCATCAGGAACGGCGTCCACCATGCCAGGCCCATGCTGGCGCCACCGGCACCTTGGCTCATGCTAAAGGAGGCGTGGATGCTAGTGAGCCACAAAACAAGGGCACCGAAGACCAAGAACGCAGCCGGTAGCGCCACCCATCCCGAGATGCTCGTGGGGTTCTTGGCACCACGACGCAAATACCAGTACGTGGCGGCCGCTACTGTGGCAACGAGGACCAGCAATACTAGGAGCCAACCGGCCCAGGCAGGGAATCCAAAATCAGCCAGCGATCCGCCCATTCCGTATCCAAAAGTACTCTTGCCCATCCCGGCGCTACCCATTCCGGCAGCTGTAGCCGTGCCAAAGGCGGCAAAGTGTCCAAGGCCCAAAAGCAGTAGACCCGCAGTGGGGGCCCACAGCGGAGCCGAGAGCGACGCCGCCCAGCCATTCTCCACACCCATCACAATGATGGCGGCCGGAATGGCAACAACAAGAATGATGCCAGCGTGGAGCGTCAACGTCAGCCCGGCGTCGCGCACCAGCGAGACGACGAACCCCTTCTTACCGGCGCTCGGAACGGCAACCGAGCTGCGCCCGGCAAAACTGGCAACTGCACCGACCAGCGCCGAAACGGCAATGGATGAGAAATCTACTGCATTGAAGCCAAGAACAACGTCCTCCATGACCGGAATACGCAAAGACGCAGCTGTTGCCACCACATTCAGGAACAGCGAGAAGGCCGCGCCAGAGACCACTGATTGCATGACGCGATCAGCCGTAGTGGTCGACGGCAACCGCTTTTCTGCTAAACGTCCGGCGATGACCAATGCTGCGATCGCAGCCGCGGTAATGAGCAGCGGTAGCGCGATGATCCCCACGCTCATATTGATTGCACCGAACGCACCCAGATCAGCGTCGATCCTGCCACCCAAGCTACCAATCATGCCCATGGCCGGAAGTTGCGCGGCCAGCTGGAACAACACGGTCCAAGGCGAGGGAAGCTGCCCATCAGAAATGAAGGGGTTGTCCGGGACAGCCACGGAACTGCCTGATCCGCCGGTTGCCATTCCAATGACGGCCAGCAAGGACACCACGAGAGAGACGATCAATACGGCAAAGTAGGCTCCTACTCCAGCCACTGCGCCGGTCCACCACGAAGCCGGCTTCATGCTTGCCGGCAATCGCAATCCTCCAGCCTGAGCCACCGGCTGGGCCGCTGGCGGTGCGGGCGGTGCGGGCGGTGCGGGCGGCACGCCGGGCAGGTCTGGCACGGTCATACCTGGCACAGCAGGTGCGGGCACAGCAGGCACGTCGGATACAGCAGGTGCGGGCACGAGGCCCGGCTCCGGCGGCGCTGACGACCCCTGTTCAAGATTTGATTCGTTAGGTGACTGCGTCACTCGAATCCCCCCCAATTTCTATTTCAAATTGATGTAATTACTATTTAATGGAATCACTCAGAAGTCTAACCAAAAGCTGGGACATTCGTCGACGTGGGAAACGTCCGTGGCCGCTGGCGTTTTGGCAGCGCAGGGTGATGCTGGTGGCGGGGACGCCGCGGCAGTGGGTCGCCATGACAGGGCGGGCCCGACGAATCGCCGCGTTCACCACCAGATAAGGGCGCTCACGGAGTCAAAACGATGATCTCTGCTCATGGCGCACGCCCACCGTACGCCCTGAAATGAGTCCAGGAGCACCAGGGATTCCACGCGCGTCCCCAGACGAGAAACCGACCAGCATGGCATGATCACAGCATGGACCACTTGACCTCCAGGCGCCGACGGCACCGGCAACTTCGTATCCTCAGCATGATCGTTTTTGGTGCCTTCGCCACAGCGATAACGGGCCTCTTGGGTGCGTGGATTTACGCCCCGGCAGTGGGTTGGACTGTCGCGGCACTCATTTACAACGCCTCGGTCTGGCTCACGATTGCCCCCATGGACGCCCAGCGAACGGCTGCGCATGCTGTGGAGGAGGACCCTGGGCTGCGCACCTCGGATCTGCTAATTTTGTTAGCAGCGTTAGGCTCCCTGGCCGCCGTCGTGCTGGTCATTGTGGGCAGCACGGACGTGGCAGGAGCCGGACGGTGGCTGCTGGCCCTGTTGGCCATGAGCAGCACGGCCATGTCGTGGCTGATCGTCCACACCTTGTTTACCCTGCGGTATGCCGAGATTTACTATGGCGGGGAGCCCGGCGGCATCTCCTTCAACCAAGCGGAGCCGCCCCAGTACACTGACATTGCGTACATGGCGTTCAGCGTGGGCATGACCTACCAAGTCTCCGATACAAACATCACCAGTAGGCCCATGCGGTCGGCGGCGTTGCGGCACAGCCTGCTGGCCTTTGTGTTTGGCACCGGCATTCTGGCCACCACCATCAACCTGGTGGTCAGCCTCGCCGCCTAGCGTTCCTAGACGGCAGCGCCGAAGAAGGTCTGCGTGATCCGGGCCAAGTAGTAGGGATCGGCCACGCCGCACAACTCCCGGGCCGAATGCATCGAAAGCAGCGGCGTCCCCACGTCGAGGGTCCGAATACCCAGCCGCGTGGCCGTCAACGGCCCAATCGTGGAACCGCAAGGCACTCCGTTGTTGGAAACAAACTCCTGGTACGGCGCGCCAGCGCTGGCGCACAGGTTCGCCCAGATCGCGGCGCCCACAGCATCAGTGGCGTAGCGCTGGTTGGCATTGATTTTCAACAGCGGGCCACCGTTGAGAACAGGAAGGTTCACCGGATCGTGCCGCTCACCATAGTTCGGGTGGACGGCGTGGCCGGCGTCGGCCGAGATGCACAAGGAGTTGGCGAAGGCGCGGCACCGTTCACTCACGCCCGCGCCCAGACCATCCGAGACCCGGGTCAAGATGTCTTCCAGGATCGGTCCGCACGCACCGGAGCGCGATGCTGAGCCGATCTCCTCATGGTCAAAGGCGGCCAGGACGGGGATCACGGACCGCGCACCGGCCACCACCGGCACCGCCGTGCTGGCAATGAGTGCCACCAGTCCAGCGTGCACCGAGGTCAGATTGTCCATCCGCCCTGCCGCAAAGAACTCGTCGTTAGCACCGAAGATCTGGCCCGGCTGGGTATCGGCCACCATAATGTCATAGCCGCCAATCGTGCTGGCGGCCACGCCGGCCCGGCTCGCCAGCAGGCCCAGCAGATCGTCGTCGGCGGGGTCCCCCTGCCCCCAAACCGGGTTCATGTGCTGTTGTTTGTCGAGCTTGAGCCCGTCATTGCTGGCACGGTCCAGGTGGATGGCCAGTTGCGGGAAGCGCAGCAAGGGCCCTGTCGCCACCAGCGTTTCGGTGCCGTCGCGGTCCACCAAACGGCCGGCAAATTGGAGTTCCCGGTCCAGCCAGGAGTTCAGCAACGGACCACCATAGACCTCTACCCCCGCCTGCAGGGCGCCAAAGCGGCCGGTGGTGGGCTTCGGTTTGAGCTTGAACGACGGCGAATCCGTGTGCGCCCCCAGAATGTTGAAGCCGGTGGTGGCGGTGGCGTCTTCCGGCGCCACCCAGGCGATGATGGCGCCGTCGCGGATCACAAAGAACTTACCGTGCGTGGGCCAGTGCGCCTCCTCCGCGAGCCGGGTAAAGCCCGCTGTCTCCAGCCTGCGCCCAGCCTCATGCGCCGCGTGAAAGCTCGACGGCGACGCCTCAATGAAGTCGCGAAGGTCCAGGATGTGCTCAACGAAAGTCATAGCTTGATTCAACCATGAAGCTGTTAGTAGTCGGGATTGCTGGGGACGACCATGCCTGTTTCATAGGCGTACACAACCACCTGGACGCGGTCACGGAGATGCAATTTGGTCAGGATCCGCCGCACATGCGTCTTCACAGTGGCCTCGGAGAGGAAAAGTCTGTGCGCAATCTCGGCGTTGGAGAGCCCTTGCGCAATGCATTGGGCCACTTCCAACTCCCGCGGGGTGAGGTCCTCCAGCAGCGGGTCGGGTTGATGCGCCGCGCGGGGTGGCCGGTTGCGCACAAAGTTCTCCAACAACCGTTGAGTGACACGCGGCGCCACCACGGCATCGCCACTGGCCACCAACCGCACCGCCTGGACCAATTCCTGTGGCGCCACATCCTTGAGCAGGAATGCGCTGGCACCGGCCTGCAGGCCGGCAAAGGCGTACTCGTCCAAATCAAAGGTGGTCAAGATAATGACCCTGGCCGCCGAGGCGGAGACACTGATCTGCCCTGTCGCCTCAATGCCGTCCATGAGTGGCATGCGGACATCCATCAGCACCACATCGGGGGCCAGACGGTCCACGGCGGCAACGGCTTCAATGCCGTTGGAAGCCTCGCCCACAACGTGCAGATCCGTTTCACCCTCAAGGATCAACCGGAAGCCCATCCGCAACAGTGGTTGGTCATCCACCAGCAGGACCCTTATTGCATCTACATCCACTGTGCTCTCCCCTAAAGCCTCTGTCATGACGCACTCTCGCTCGGGTGCAAAGTTGCCTCAACCAACCAGCCGCCTTGTGGTGCCGGCCCTGCTTGGACAGTGCCGGCATAAATCCCCGCACGCTCACGCATTCCCACGATGCCACGGCCGGTGCCCATGGAGGCATTCATGGTTCCGTGCCCGTTGTCGCTGATCCGCACGGAAAGTTCCCCGTCGGCCAGGTTATTTTCGATGGTGACAGTGACCCGGGAAACACCTGTTCCGTAGCGGAGCACGTTGGTCAGTGATTCCTGCACAATTCTGTACACAGTCAGCTCCAGGGACGGGTCTGCTGGCAGCGGCGGTCCCGATTGGGTGAGCCGCAGCGGCAGACCCGCCTGCCGGAAG
The DNA here is from genome assembly GCF_054511095.1 of Arthrobacter sp. TMN-49. Classification (NCBI taxonomy): domain Bacteria; kingdom Bacillati; phylum Actinomycetota; class Actinomycetes; order Micrococcales; family Micrococcaceae; genus Arthrobacter; species Arthrobacter sp. TMN-49. Next base: position 94,216 of record NZ_JBTNDH010000005.1, read on the forward strand.
CCCTCAATCAGGGCGCCCATATCCGTGTGGTCCGGCTGCGGTGAACGGTGGGCCCCGCCGTCGGCGCGTAAAACGCCCAAAACCCGCCGCATGTCGTTCAGGGCTGTGCGCCCCGTCTGGGACAGCTGGCTCAGCACCTCCCCCGCCTCGGCAGGATCACGCTTGACCACCACGGCGGCGCCGTCGGAAAGTGCCACCATGACTGTGAGCGAATGCGCCACCACGTCATGCATTTCCCGGGCAATCCTGTTGCGCTCGGCAACGGAGGCCAGCTCGGCGTTGCGAACTGCCCACAGGCGCAGTTCCGCCTCGTGTTTGCGTCCGCTGCGGACCGAGGCGCCAATCCCTGTGGCAATAATGTTCGCCAGTGGCAACATGATGGCCGAAATTACTGTTGTTTGAGCCGCCGTGGGTCCATCCGCCACAAGGTATTCGCTGGGATATTGGTAGATAAACAGGGTGTACAGGCTCAAGGGAATCGCCGACACCACAGCAAATGTGAAGCTCAGCAACGGGCGGTACGCGACTGCCACGGCGTACAAGGCAAACCAGACGCTGATGCCAATGTTGCCGGAATTGGGCACCATGGCAATGTTGAGCAATTCAAAGACGGAGAGTATCCCCAGCACGGCCAGTGGTTTGTCGCGGCGGAACATGAGCACCGTGGCCGAGGCCAACACTATGACAAGGCTGGAGGTCACATTCACGCCGGCGCGGGAGCTGAGGAAGATCCCGGACCCGGCCAGCAGGTACGACAGAACCACCACCACATCCATGATGCGGGGGTGGCTGTACAAGTAGGTGCGCAGCCTGCCACGGCGGCGGGCCGTAAACTCCTCGGCCCGCCGCTCTGCGGAAGGTAATTCGGCGGGGGCCCCGGCCGTTCGTTCCGCGGCCCCCGGCTGGCTGTGTGTGCGCATCTGGGTGAGTCTCGGACCCGAAATGGTATTCGGGCTCAGGACTGTGTCTTAGATGTCACGCTTTTTGAGGGCAATGGTTGCCGGGATCATCATCACAGCAATCCAGCCCAGGAAGATCAAGCCGCCGGAGAGCTGGCTGATGAAGTCCTCCTTGTCATGGATCTCCAACATGCGTCCGCCAGCAACACTGGGGATGTACTGGCCGATGTGCTTCCAGAATTCCCCGGGCGCCAGACTCGCCAAGCTGGCACCCATCTCGAGCAGGAACAGCAGCGCCATCAGGACAAGGATGCCGCCGGCCGAGCTGCGAAGCAGGGTGCCAAGGGACAACCCCATCAGGGATACCCCTGCTACATAGAGCCCGCCCATCAGGATCGAGTGGAGGACGCCTTCGGTGCCAAAGTTCACCTCAAGGCCATAGGCGTTGAAGATCGGCATGGCCACCAAAGTCGAGGCAGTAGCGGCAACCAGGGTCAGGAGGTAGGAAACAACCACGAGGACAACTGCCTTGGCAAAGAACGCCGGCAACCGCTTGGGCACTGCTGTCATGGTGGAGCGGATCATGCCCGTGCCGAACTCGGAGGAGATCAGCAGGACCGACAGTGCACCAAGGATCAACACCCCGATTGGTAGGCCAGCATTGGGAATGGCGTAAAGGTAGAAGCCCATCATCTGCTGGGCTTCAGCCAAGGAGACCGCGGGTGCCCCGGGTGCGCCGGTGGTGCTCTGCATGACACCTTCAAGCATCATGGCCTGAACCCAGGCCACAATGGCTGCAACACCCACAACCGCCACAAATGTAAAGATCAACAGGAGGCGGGTGGACGTCAACGAACGGAACTTGATCCATTCGCTGCGCAACACTCCGGCAAAGTTCAGTGAGCTGCCAGCCGCCCGCTGGGGTGCGGAAATCGTCGTCGTACTCATCTTTAGCGTCCCTTCACAGCGGCCATGGCCGGCGCATTGTCGGTAAATTCTTGCGAGTGGTACTCCACTGCATCCTTGGTGAGGCTGAAATACGCCTCCTCGAGGGAATTTGTCAGCGGCGTCAGTTCATAAACCAGCACCCTGTTATCCATGGCAACGGCGGCAACTTGGCGGGCATCCAGGCCGGAAACCTCTAGGGTCTCATTCTCGTGGCACTCAACCTTGACGCCGTTGCCGCCCAACAGCTGGCTCAGCCGGGTGACCTCCGCGGTGCGGACAAGCACTTTTGCCTGTTGACTGCCAGCCAAAATCTCGGCGATGGGGGCATCTGCAATGATCTGGCCACGGCCAATCACAATCAGGTGATCCGCCGTCTGCGCCATTTCACTCATCAAGTGCGAGGACAGGAACACTGTTTTGCCCTGGCTGGCCAAATGCTTGGCCAAATTGCGCACCCACAGCACACCTTCGGGATCCAAACCGTTCACCGGCTCATCCAGGATCAGCGTTTGGGGATCGCCCAACAGTGCCGAGGCAATGCCCAGTCGCTGCCCCATGCCGAGGGAGAAACCGCCGGCCTTCTTCTTGGCGACGGCAGCCAGCCCGGTCATGTCGATGACCTCATTGACGCGGCTGGTGGGGATGTTGTGGGTGGCTGCCATGGCCAGCAGGTGGTTGTAGGCACTGCGGGAGGTGTGTACGGCCTTGGCATCGAGCAGCGCACCCACCTGGTGCAGGGGGTCGTGGTGGTCGGCGTAGCGTTTGCCGTTCACGGTGGCCGTGCCGGCCGAAGGCTTGTCCAAACCGACGATCATGCGCATGGTGGTGGACTTGCCTGCCCCGTTCGGGCCCAGGAAACCTGTGACAATGCCGGGTTTGACGGTGAAGGTGACCCCGCCAACAGCTGTCTTGGCACCGTAGTGCTTGGCAAGATTTACTGCCTCAATCATATGGACATCCCCTTTGGATGGTCTCAGAACGGATCGTGCGTGGTTTGCGAATCTACTACTTACCACCGTACGCAACCACAGGCCAGTATTCCTCTACCTCAGGGATGAATCGGGGTCTATTCAGGGTCGTCCCTGAGGATGATGCCGCGCCCGGCACCCGGCTCCGTGCCAGCACAATAGAATAGCCAGATGCCCACTCAATCTCAGGCAATCCGCGGCCCGCGGCCCGCGGATTGGCCCCGCGGCCGTCTGCTGTGGGCCTCCGTGCCGGCACTGATGGTCCTACTCGCCGGGGCGGTGGTGCTCGTTGTCTCCGGCAACCACCCACCCTTTCAAACGCTCGACGGCGGCTGGTACCGGCTCATGCTGGACTCGCGGACCCCGTGGCTCACCTCCGCGAACCTGGTCCTGAACTTTGTTGGCAACGCCGGGATGGTCATCTATTGCACGGTCCTTTTTCTGGTGCTCTTGAACCGCCACCGCCGCCTGGCGTTTTTTACCGCTGGCGCCAATCTGGGCGCGTTGGTCCTCACCCACTTGATCAAGTTTCTGGTGGCCCGGCCCCGGCCGGAGGGCCGCCTGGTGCAAGTTGATTCGGGTTCATACCCTTCGGGGCATGTAAGTGGCACCGTCGCAGCCACGGTGACAACCGCCGTCGTGCTGGGACGACTGTGGATGTGGATCAGTGGCGCCATCCTGAGCGTGGCCATGATGTACAGCCGCACCTACCTTGGCGCGCACTGGGCATCGGACACCGTTGCTGGGGTGTTGCTGGGTGTGGGCGTCACCCTTTTGTTGTGGTCAACGCTCAACCATGAATGCCTTGAGGGGAATGTTTTTGCGACGTTAGTGACTGGCCGGCTCAAACTCCGACTCGGCCAACGGTTTGGCTGCCGGCGCCGTGAGGATGGAGGCCACGATGGCCACCCCAATGGCCAGCAGGGCCCAACGGATGGTGACGTGGTCACCGAGGAAGCCAAGCAGGGGCGGCCCGGCCAGGAAAGCCACGTAGCCAATGGTTGACACCACCGAGACTCTGGCCGCAGCACGGGCCGGATCATCGGCAGCCGCCGACATGCCCATGGGAAAGCCCATGGCCGCACCGGCACCCCAGAACACCGCACCCACCCCCGCCACCAGCATGTTCGGCGCCAGCACAAAGGTGACCAGACCGGCAAGGGCTGCGCCAAGGCTCAAGTACAGGACAAGCACCCGGCCGTAGCTGTCAATGAACCGGCCGCCGAAGAAACGGAACAAGGTCATGGAGGCAACAAAAACGGCAAACATGATGGCCCCGCCGGCTTCCGTGGCGCCGAGCCCGTCCACTGTGGCCTTGGCGATCCAGTCGTTCGCGGCACCTTCTGTCAGCGCGGCACCCAAGACCACCAGACCCACCAGCAGTGTGCGTTTTTCCGTCCACGCGCTGCGCCCCCTGACCACTGGTTTCATGGGATCCTTGGGCTCCAGCCCCGAGGTACTCACAAGCGCAGCTGCGCTGGCGGCGGTTTCCGGCAGGAAATAGCGCGGCACCAGCAGCATCGCGGTGCTGACCAAGACCACAATGGCAGCGAGGTGCAAGGACATGCTGACGTTGATGGCTGACAACCCCGCACCAACCAGCGCGCCAATGAGTGCCCCACCGCTAAACCCGGCATGGAACTGGGGCATGACCGTCTTGCCCAGATGGCGTTCCACACCAGCGCCCTCAATGTTTTGGGCCACATCCCACAAGCCAATGCCCACACCGAAGAAGACCAGCCCAACGGCGGTGAAAGTAACCGAACCTTGGCCCAAAGCCAACGCCACAATCAACCCGCCAAAGGCCGAGGTGAACCCGCCGGTCCGCACGGTGCTCGCCGTACCTATCCGAGCCACAACAGATCCGGCCAGGGGCAGCGCCACCACAGAACCGGCGGCAATGGTGAGCAACAGCAGGCCCATTTCACCGGCCGTGAGGCCCAGGATGCGGGTCACGGCCGGGATGCGTGCTGCCCAACTGGCAAACACAAAGCCATTGATGGCAAATATGGCAAAGGTGGCAATAGCCGCGGAACGGACCGCTTGCTGGTTCATGGTGGAGTTACGCTTCTAACGATGGGCGGCAAAATTCCTTAGAACCACTCTAGTGTCGCCGGCCCGACTGTTCAGGCAGGAAGCTGAGTCTCGGCGAGTTCGGGCACTTCCACCACGCCGGTGAGAATGTAGTCGTGCGAATGGGCGGCAAGTTCTGCCCGGCTCAATTTTCCCGTCAGGACGCCCACCGAGATGCCCCCGGCATTGCGCCCGGCCTGCACATCCACCACTGTGTCACCGGCAGCCAACACGTTGCGGACATTGAGCACCCCGGTTTTCTCCATGGCGCGGTGAATCATGTACGGGGCAGGGCGTCCGGCAGCCACCTCGGTTGTGGTGACAACAGCATCGACCGTGGAGCCAGCGTCGGCACCCACCGTCCAGCCCAACGATTCCAGCAAGGGGTAGGCAACGTCGTCGTCAAAGCCGGTGGTCAGGGCAACTTTGATGCCCCGCCCACGCAGCGTGGCAATGGCTGCCGCGGCGCCGGGCAAGGCCACCGGCGGTGTTGCTGCGTAGCGTTCGGCCAGGATTTCACGGAATCGGACAAACGCCGCGGCAACCCGCTGTTCGGTGGCCTCCTGGCCGCCGAGCTCCAGCAATGCGGTGATGGCACTGACCTTATCGGCCCCCATCCATTCCTGCAGCGCAGCTGCGGCCACCCGAGCCCCGGCTTCCTCCACGGCGTCCTGCAGCGCAACATAGACGATGCCGTGGTCATCCACAGTGGTTCCGGCCATATCAAAGACGGCAAGTTCAATCATGGTGTTCTTTCCTTAGGAAGTGGTGGTGCTTTGGACGCGGGCCACGGGGGTCCGGCCGTGCAAGGTGTTGTTGATCATGAAGTTGGCAAGTTCTGGCCGGTACCTGTCATCGGCGTACTCCAGCGGGTCACCGTCACTGGAAAACGTCACACGCCGTTCACGCAGGAGCGGCGCTCCCACGGCAACGCCCAATAGATCGGCGTCCACAGTGTCAGCTGCCACCGCATCGATGGTGTGTCTGGCGCTGTGCAGGTCCACACCGGCGCGCAAAAGATACCTGAACGTTGAGCCGGAGTCGGTGTCAAAATCAAAGAGCGCCCGCCCAGCAGATGGCACAAAGTGTGAGCGTTCAACCATGGCAGCTTCGCCGTCGAGCAAGCGCAACCGCAAGAGACTCACCACGGGATCGCCGCCCTGCAACCCCAGTTGCGCGGCCACAATGGGCCCGGCCGGCCGGCGGGTGATCTCCTGTGTCTGCTGGCCCGGCACCTTGCCCATGGACTCGGCCCATTCGGTGAAGGACAGGAACGTCTCCACTGACTGGGAAATCACCGCCCGGCGCACCACGGGAGGCTTACCACGCCCGCCGGAAATGGCGCCGTCGGAGCGAAGCGCCGCCAATGCTTGGCGGATAGGTCCGCGGGACGCGCCAAACTCCTGGCACAGCACAGCTTCGGACGGCAAGGGAGCGCCCTCGGGCCAGCTCCCGGAGTCAATCCGGTGCCTAAATTCGTCTCGAAGCTGTTCGTGCATGGCCATTTTCATACGTTGAGTGTACAAGCGGAAAATGGCTAAAAACCGCTAAAAATCCGGCGCACTCATTGAACAAGTGGCAAACACTTGGGGAGCAAAATGAACCGTTAAAGAACTTGTCCATACAAGTGCCATTTCCACTTGATTTAGCTGATTACTCCACGGCACAGTCGTTGTCATGAACCAATCCAAAACTCACCTGCAGCCCACAGACGTCTTGATTGTGGGGGCCGGCATCACCGGGCTGGCACACGCCGCCGAGGCTGTTGCCCGCGGTTTAAGTGTGCACATCATTGACCGGGACGCCCGGGCGGTCGGCGCCTCCATCCGTAACTTTGGGCACTGCTGCGTGGGCGCCCAGACCGGTGAACTGCGCGAGCTCGCCACGGTGGCCCGCGAAGGCTGGTTGCGCCACAGCGAGCTTGCGGGCTTCTTCTCCGTGGAGTCCGGCGGTCTGGGCGTGGCCCGCAGCAGTGCGGAGCTTGCCGTCCTGGAGGAGCTTGCCGCCACGCGCGGCTCCGACCAGGTGCAGCTGATCAATGCCGCGCAGGTCCGCCAGGAGCTCTCCGGCAGTGGCGATCCGGCAATTCTGGCCGGCGCCCTGATCCGTGATGACATCCGGGTAGATCCCCGTGAGGCGGTTGCCAAGCTGGCCGCCTGGCTGGCAAAGCAGCCCAACGTCACCATCTCGTGGCGCACCTCGTACTTCGGCACTGATTCGCAAGGTTCTGTTCCGAGTGCCGCGTTCGACGCCGGCACCTCCCACCTTTCCGACGTCACCGTGCGCACCTCCCGCGGCACACTCACGGCGTCGCGGGTCATCGTCTGCGTTGGCCACGATCTTGACTACGTCCACCCGGAAATTGCCGAACCCTTTAAGGTGAACCGCTGTTCCTTGCAGATGGCGCTAGTGCGCCCAAGCGCACCGCTGACCATCAGGCGCGCCGTCCTCACGGGGACCTCCATGCTGCGCTACCCGGCGTTCGCTGAAACGGCTGCAGCCGCGGAGCTTAAGAAGGAACTGGCCGCCAGCAACCCCGAGCTGTTGGCCATTGACGCCAATGTAATGCTGACCCAGCGCCCCGACGGCACGCTGCTGATTGGCGACAGTCACCACACGGAGACCACCCAGGATCCCTTCCTGATTGAACAAACCCAGGACACCTTGCTGAACGCAGCCAGCCAGCTCCTTGGTGCGGGGGACTTCCAGGTTCTCCAACGCTGGCAGGGAATCTACGCCTCGAGCCCGCAGCAGAGTTTCCTGATCAAGGACGTTGCACCGAACGTCACGGCGGTCTCGGTCACCTCCGGAATCGGCATGACCATCTCCTTTGGCCTGGCCAAGAAGACGTTCAGCCAGTTCTAACGCCCCAATTCGAACTGACCCGCAGAAAACGCCGAAAATTCACGGTTTTCCCGTGATTTTCGGCGTTTTCTGCGGGTCAGTTCGAGGAGGGGTTAACGGGCGCGCTCGACCCGCTTTTCATCCCAGACGGGTTCGTCGGATTCGTACACTTTGCCGTCGGAGCCAAACACCAGGAACCTGTCAAAGGAACGGGCAAACCAGCGGTCGTGGGTAACGGCCAGAACTGTTCCCTCGAAGGAGTCGATGGCCTTTTCCAGCGCCTCCGCGGAGTGCAGGTCAAGGTTGTCTGTTGGCTCATCAAGTAACAACAATGTGGCGCCGGAAAGCTCCAACAACAGAATTTGGAACCGCGCCTGCTGCCCACCCGAGAGGGAATCGTATTTCTGCTCGGAGCTGGACGCCAGGCCGTAGCGGTCCAGGGCGCCGGCTGCTGCTTCTCGCCCCAACCCTGAGCGGTGCTCATCCCCACGGTGCAAAATGTCCAGCAGGCTCCTGCCCAAAAGGTCCGGGCGGGCATGGGTCTGGGCGAAGAAGCCTGGCCGAATGCGGGCGCCCAACTTCACCGACCCTTCGTGCGGGACATGGGCAATCTCGACGTCGGACACGGGCTCGTGTTCCTTGTCCGGGTCCGAGCCGCCCGCCGCCAAAAGCCGCAGGAAGTGCGATTTTCCTGACCCGTTGGAGCCAAGGACCCCTACCCTGTCACCAAACCAGATCTCAGTGCTGAACGGCTTCATCAGCCCCGTGAGTTCAAGCTTGGCGGCCACAACGGCCCGCTTGGCCGTGCGTCCGCCCTTGAGCCGCATCTTCACGTTCTGCTCGATGGGCAGGGCTTCCGGCGGGCCCTTTTCCAAAAATTGCGCCAGGCGGCTCTGCGCGGCCTGGTACCTGTTGGCCATGTCGGAGCGGAATGCGGCCTTGGTCTTGTACATGATGACGAGTTCCTTGAGCTTGATGTGCTCCTCGTCCCACCGCTTTCGCAGCTCCTCAAAACGGGCGTTGCGGTCCTCGCGGGCCTTCACATAGGACTCGAAGCCGCCGCCGTGAGTCCAGCTCGAGGCGCCATTGATGCCCGGCTCCAGCGTGACGATCCTGTCCGCAGCGTTGGCCAACAGTTCCCTGTCGTGGCTGACGAACAGCACCGACTTCTCCGACGCCGCCATTTTCGCCTCCAGCCAGCGCTTGCCGGGAACATCGAGGTAGTTATCGGGCTCATCCAGGAGCAGGACCTCATCGGGTCCGGAGAACAAGGCTTCCAACACCAGGCGCTTCTGCTCGCCACCACTGAGGGAGGAGGCTTTGCGGTACTGGGCCGTGTAAAAGTCCACGCCCATCGCGGCCATGGTGACCTCGTCCCAGGTGGTTTCCATTTCGTAGCCGCCAACGTCGCCCCAGTCGGCGATCGCTTGGGCGTACGCCATTTGGCTTGGCTCGTCGTCGCGCTCCATCATGGCCAGCTCGGCTTCATCAATGGCCTTGCCGGCGGCGGCAATGTTGGCTGAGGCGACAGAGAGCAGGAGCTCGCGCACTGTGCTGTCGTCGCGCACCTGGCCCACGAACTGGCGCATGACCCCCATGCTGCCCGAGCGGGACACGGCCCCCTCATCAGCCTTGATGTCCTGGCAGATGATGCGCAGCAGGGTCGTTTTACCTGTGCCGTTCGGGCCGATCAAGGCCGTCTTGGTGCCGTCGGAGACGCGGAAATTCACCCCGTTCAGCAGCTGCCGGCCGTCGGAGAGGAAGTAGTCAATGTTTGCAACGTCTATATGTCCCACCCAGCAAGTCTCCCATCTAGGAGCAAAACCCAAGAACTACGGGCCAGCGGCTGCCGGACCCGTCGTCGTTCTTGCATACTGTAGGTTCGTGAAGGGACTGGCCCGCTGTGAGCCGCGTGAGGATGGGGACATGAAACTATTGGCATGGCGCGAACGCTTCCTGCCCGGCAATTTCCCGCCGTCGGACTGGGACCGTCCGCAACCGGACTCCGCCCTGCTGCGCCGCGACGTGTGGGCAACGCTGCTGCTGATGCTGTTGGCCATCCTGGGCATGGAGATGATTCTCAGCTTTTCAGACGGTGAACAGGCCACGGATCGCACCATGAGCTACCTGGCCATGTGCGCCATGACGGCCCCTTTGGCCTTGCGCCGTCGCTTCCCCATCAGTTCGATGTTGTTGCTGTCCGCCTGCTTCGTTGGCTTCGGCATCTGGCTGCCGCAAGTCACCGTTCAGCTGGCCCCGCAAATCGCCTACTTCGTGGGCCTCTACTCCGGCGTCGCGTGGGCGCGGGACAGGCGCGCCCTGAACATGGCCATGACAGGGATTATTCTGGCCATGTTCTTGTGGTTGGTGGTCTCGATCACCAACGCCAAGCTTTTCTACGGCTCAGACCTTGACTTGCCCGCCGCCACGGAAACTCCGGGTTTCCTTGACCCTGTTCTCGCTTTTGCCGGGTACAACTTTCTGGTGAACCTGCTCTACTTTGGCGGGGCCATCTTCTTGGGGCTCATGTCCTGGCGAAGCGCCTGGCAGCATGAATTGGTGGCGGCCCAGTCGGACCAGCTGCGCCAGCAATCCATCGAGTTGGCCCGCCGCGCCGTTATCGATGAGCGTCTGCGCATTGCCCGGGAGCTCCACGATGTGGTGGCGCACCACATCTCGGCTGTCGGGGTGCAGGCCGCCGCGGCCCGCCTGGTTCAACCCCGGGATCCGGCACGGACGGCAACTATTTTGCACAGCATCGAAGAATCGGCACGTCAGGCTGTTGGGGAAACCCGGTCGCTGCTGCGGGTGCTGCGCCACGAGGACGCTGACCAGCCTTCCGTCGGCACCGTGCCGGGGCGGGCGCCTGAGCCATCATTGTCCGACATTCCGGCGCTCGTGCAGCAGTCGGCCCGGGCGGGAGTGTCGGTGGATTTGATTGTGGTGGAGCATGAGCCCGGCTTCCTGGAGACATTGGCAGCGGGATTGAGTTTGGCGGTATATCGAATTGCTGCCGAATCTCTGGCCAACGTCCGCAAGCACTCCACCGCCCGCAAAGCTGTGCTCTCGCTGCGCAGCGGCCAAAGCAGTGACGGGTTCTGGGTCGAGGTCGAGGTGACGGACGACGGCAATCCCCGTCAGGGAAGCCACGGCACCGGATTCGGACTTCGTGGCATCCGCGAACGGTCCGAGCTGCACCACGGAATGGTGGACATCGGCCCGCGTTCCCCCACCGGGTGGCGTACCCGCGCCCGGCTCCGCATTCCACGGACAGCACAACAGCACGCCGGCGCCAACGCCGAGGCCGAGGCCGAGGCCGAGGCCGAGGCCGAGGAAACCTTGACATGAGCCGAACCCGCGTACTCGTCTGTGACGATCAGGCGCTGATCCGCTCCGCCCTGGAGCTGATCTTGGGGACCGATGACACGCTCGAGGTGGTTGGCTCGGCCACCAACGGCGCCCTGGCGGTCGCGGCCGCCAGGGCGCTGAATCCCGACGTCGTCCTGATGGACATCCAGATGCCGATTCTCGACGGGGTGGCTGCCACGGGACAAATAACCGCCACGTGTGCGGCCAAGGTGATCGTGTTGACAACATTCGACCGTGATGACTACCTCTTCGCGGCCATCGACGCGGGCGCCAGCGGTTTCCTACTCAAAAACACCGAACCAGAAGTCCTCCTTCACGCCGTTCACGCCGTTGCCGACGGGCAGGCGCTGCTTTCCCCGGAAGTAACGCTGCGCATTATTCGCCGAGGCACGGCACGGGCCCTCCAGACCGGTTCCCGGATCCCGCCTGAGACCCGCGTGTGGATTGCGCCCAAGGATCAGCTGGTTCTTGATGCGCTGACGGCGCGCGAACGTGACGTGCTCGTGGAGCTTGCCCGGGGCCTGTCCAATGCCGAAATTGCGTCCACGCTTTCAGTCTCGGAGGCTACAGTCAAAACGCATCTGTCCAATGCCCTGGCCAAGGCAGGGCTGCGGGACAGGGTTCAGGCCGTGATCTTCGCCCACAGGGCCCGGCTCATCCCTTTGACGGAGGGCTGATGTGGCACCGCGCGAAAATCTCATTCATCTGACCGATCTGTTGGGCCGCTGCCCTCCAATAGATTGGGAGGCAAGACCTTCCCCGTTCGGGGCTGCATCAATCGAAGGAATATCCGCTGGTGTTAGAAGTAGAGAGCCTCACTCGACGCTTTGGTGACCGAACGGTGCTGGAGGGCGTCTCGTTCACCGTCCCGGCCGATGGCATGACGGGGTTCGTCGGCGCCAACGGGGCCGGCAAAACCACCACCATGCGCATCATTATGGGTGTACTGAAATCTCATGCCGGTTCAGTGCGTTTTAACGGGGCGGAGATCACCGGCCAGGATCGGGCCCGCTTCGGGTACATGCCCGAAGAACGCGGCCTCTATCCTAAGCAGCCGGTCCTGGATCAGCTGCAGTATTTGGGTCAGCTGCACGGTATGACACGCGGCGATGCGCGGGTCGAGGCCATGAATCTCTTGGAACGCTTCGGCATTGGCGACCGCACCAAGGACAAGCTCGAATCCCTCTCGCTGGGCAATCAACAACGCGTGCAGGTGGCCGCATCCTTGATGCACCACCCCGTGGCGCTGATCCTCGATGAACCGTTTTCCGGGCTGGACCCGCTGGCGGTGGACGCCATGGCCACCATGCTTGCCGAACGCGCCGCCATGGGGGTTCCCATCCTGTTCTCCAGCCACCAGCTCGATCTTGTGGACCAGCTCTGCGACCACTTGGTGGTGCTGGCCGACGGCAGAATTGTGGCGTCCGGCTCTGCTGAGCAGTTGCGTGCCCGGGCAAGGTACAAGCATGTGGTGGTAGTCCCGCCCGACGCCGGGTGGTTGCGTGAACAACCCGGCGTGCAAGTTCTTGACGTGGCTGGTTCGCGTGCTGTGGTCGAGTTCGCCGACGACGTCGTGGCCCAACGCACGCTGCGCCTCGCCCTGGAACGTGGTGACGTGAGCGAATTTGCGCCACTGCGCCCCTCGTTGGCCACCATCTACCGGGAAGCTGTCCGATGACCGGCACCATAAACGCCACGCCACCTGCAAAGAAGACCTCACCACCGTCACCGCCGTGGCTGATAGTGACGTTGCGAGAAGTTTCCGTAAGGACCCGCGATAAGTCCTTCATCATTTCCACGCTGGTGACGTTGGCACTGATAGTGGGATCCGTGGTCGTTTCAGGTTTTCTGGCCAATAGGACCACCGACACCTCGATTGGCATTGTTGCGGGCGGCAGCACTGGCGCGCTCGTTGACTCAGCCAGCGAGCTTGCCGCTGAGAACTCGCAGAAGATCAACTTGGCGACAGTATCGTTTCCTGTCAACAGTCAGGCCATGACGGCACTCCGCTCGGGCGACGTTGACCTGGTGCTGGTTCCCACAGCTGACGGCTACAGTCTCACCGGGCTGAGCGACGTTCCGCAATCAGTGGAACAGCTAATTTCCGATGCCGCGGCCAGCCACGCACTGGGCGTCAACGCCGAAAAGCTTGGCGTTGATCCGGCAACACTTACGGCAGGTTCGAGCATTTCAACTGTCCTGCTCGAGGGCAGTCAGGAACGCAACTCGATGGCCCAGGTTATGGGTTTCATCTTTTCGTTTCTCTTCTACATGTCCACGCTGATCTTCGGCATGCCCATCGCCAACTCGGTGGTGGAGGAAAAGCAGAACCGCGTGGTGGAAATCTTGGCCACGGCCATTCCCATCCGGCAACTCTTGGCGGGCAAGATTCTGGGGAACCTGACACTGGCCATGGGTCAGCTCTGCTTGTTTGTTGGCATCGGCCTGCTTGCCTTGACGTTGATGCCCACGACGATTCCGTTCCTCTCGGTGGTCATTGGAACTTCCGGATGGTTCTTGGCATTCTTCCTTGCCGGTTTCCTCATCCTTGCGGCCGTGTGGGCGGCCTTGGGCGCCATGGCATCCCGTGTGGAGGACCTGCAACAGTCCACCGGGCCTGTGGTTACTGTGCTCATAGCCGTGTTGTTTATTGGTATTTACGCCAAGGACAGTTTTCTGGTGATCGCCTCATATGTTCCAGTCATTTCCTCCGTGGCCATGCCCATCCGGTTGCTGAGCACCGACGTGCAACTCTGGGAACCAATCGCTGCATTGGCCGTGGCGGTGGCTGCGGCGTGGGCCATGGTGTTGCTTGGCGAGCGCATCTACCGGCGGGCCATCATGCAAACCGGCGGTGCCCTCTCCTGGCGCAAGGCACTCAAGCTCGAGGATTAGCGGGGTGGGGTTTTCCCCACCCCGCATTGACCGGGTGGCATGATGGTTTCACGATGGCGCAGCGGCAAGGATTGGGACTATGAACAACTCAGCAACTACCACGCCCCGCAAATCATGGTTGATCCTGCGCCCCACCACCTGGCGCCAGATCGGATCCGACCTGGCCTACATCCTGCCCGGCTTCTTCGTGGCCCTGACCTCCTTCATCGCCTTAGTGACATTCTTTTCATTGGGTGTCTCCACACTCATTCTCTGGATTGGGCTGCCCATCCTGGTGCTGTGTTTTGGCATTGCCCGCTGGTTCGCCAACGTCAACCGGGGGCTGTTGGTGCGTTGGGCTGGCGTCGTCCCGCCAGTGCACTACCAAGAGCACCCCAAATATTCCATTGGCGGCATGTTCCGGAGTTTGCGAGATCCCCAGCCCTGGCGGGACCTCCTGCACGGCACAGTTGTCTCGTTTGCCTTCCGGACCATCTCCTTCAGCATCGCCGTAACATGGCTCGCCACCACTTTTGGCGGGCTGACGCAATGGTTCTGGGGCAGGTTCCTGCCGGCAGATAACACTTCGCTGGCGGAACTCCTTGGCCTGGACCAATTGTGGGGACTGAGCCCCGCGGCAGCCGAGGGTTGGCTGGGGCTGGGCTACGGTGTAGTTTTTCTCCTCCTGCTCCCGTTCGTGACGCATGTGCTGGCACACACCGACGCGGCCATGACCCGCGGATTGCTCACCAATGAAAATGCTGCGTTGCGTGCCCGCGGCGAGGAACTTGCCGCCAGCCGCGCCCGGGTGGTTTCCGAGGAAGCCAATACCTTGCGAAAAATTGAGCGGGATCTTCATGACGGCCCCCAGCAGCGCCTTATTCGTTTGCAAATGGATGTTGAAGCAGCCCAACGGCGCATGAGCTCCGATCCGGCTGCTGCCCGGGAACTGATGGACGGCGCCTTGGCGCAAAGTCGGGAGGCACTGGCGGAACTACGGTCGCTGTCCCGCGGTATCGCCCCGCCATTGCTTGCAGACAGGGGCCTGCGTGCGGCCATGGAGTCGCTGGCCGGGAAATCGGCTGTTCCCGTGGCGGTGACGAGCAATCTTGAGCAGGGCGCCCGACTGGCCGAAAGCGCTGAAAATGCCGCATACTTTGTGGTCTCCGAGGCGTTGGCCAATGTGTCCAAACACTCGGGGGCCAGCCAGGCTGCCATCACTGTCAATGCCGAAGCCGCCGAATTGCATATTGAGGTTCTTGACGACGGAAACGGTGGCGCCCATGTGGGCAAGGGGCATGGCTTGGCCGGCTTGGTGGACAGATTGGCTGGCGTGGATGGTTCCTTGGAAATTGTCAGCCCCGACGGCGGCCCCACAACACTGCGCGCCTGCATCCCGCTGCGCGCTTGAACCTGGGCGGTCTCGGAGCGACCACCGGCTACCCTGAGGTTATGCGTGTTGTTCTGGCTGAAGATTCCGTACTGCTCCGCGAGGGCCTGATCCGTCTACTCGAGGAGACGGGGGCGCAGGTGTGTGCCGCCGTCGGCGATGGCGAGGCTGCACTACTGGCCGTTGCCGAGCACGTCCCGGATCTCTTGATCACCGACGTGCGGATGCCGCCCTCGCACCGGGATGAGGGGCTCAAGACGGCCATTGAGGTCCGCCAACGGTTCCCCTCCGTCGCCGTCCTTGTCTTGTCACAGTATGTGGAGTTGAGCTACGCCAGCGAGCTGTTGGCTGGGGCCCCGGGCGGCGCAGGCCTCGGCTACCTACTCAAGGACCGGGTGGCACGATTTACAGACTTTGCCGACTCCATTGAGCGCGTGTCAGCCGGGGCGACAGTGATCGACCCGGAGGTCATTGGCGCCCTGTTGGCCAATCGCGGCGTCGCCGATCCGATCAACACCCTCAGCCCCCGCGAGTCGCAGGTGTTGGCGCTGATGACTCAGGGGCTCACAAATGCCGGGATCGCCAGGTCGCTGGTTGTCAGCGCCGGCGCCGTGGAGAAACACATCAGCGCCATTTTCGCCAAACTGGGCCTGCACCAAAGCGCCGACGACCACCGCCGCGTACTGGCAGTGCTCAGCTTCTTACAACGCAGCCACTAGCTGGCGCGGGAACTCGACTCGAGCAAAAGTGATGGGCCCGTCCGCGCCATGCGAACGGGCCCTTCATTACTGCATCTTTACTTAGCTGCTGTCACCTTCGTGCTGGACCTTAGGCACGACGGCGCCGGGTGACGACCAGAGCGCCGGCGCCTCCCAGCACCAACAGCAAGGCCAGGGCTGCCGGAAGCAGGGCCTTCGCGCCGGTGTTGGCCAAGTCGTCAGCGTCACCGGCGTTGTTGCCGCCAGTGCTGTTCGCCGGTGTACTCGCCGTGGGCGTCGCCGTCGCAGGGATCGTGGGCGTGGGGTCCACCGCGGCAGCCGTAACCACAAGTGCGGTGCGGGCCACCACTGTGCCCGCCAGCTGAAGTGTCAGCTCGTGGGCTCCGGCGGCAAGTGCGCCCGGAATGGTTGCCGTTACCGATACTGTGCCGTTGGCGCTAGTCTTCACTGTGGCCAGTTTGACCGGCTCGGAGTGAATCCACAGTTCATAGGACTCACCCGCAGCCAGATTTTTGGCGGTATCAGTGATCGAAGAGCCGGCAACGGCCGTGGCGCGCCGGCTCATTGCCCGCCGACCGGGTGGTTTAAGCGGCGATCTCGCCGAGCTTGTCTCATGGAGCAATGTCATGGGAACTCTCCTTCAGGCCTTGACGATGATTCGTGACTAAACACTTAGCAAAACACTCATTAACAATCACTCCTTAGTGTGACGTAGGTGAAGTTTAATGAGATTTGTTATCGATACCATCGGATTTATGACACGGGGATGACGCAATAAGGGCAGCGCGCGACGCTCCTCGGGTCGGCCCACGGGAGGGTGATTTGCTTGAGTTGCGGGCATTCTCTTGCTTAAAAGGGTGCGGCGCCCGCCTCAGCCCAAAAGCTGGTGGCAGGCGCCGCGCCGAAGACCTGTGGCGAGGAAAGCTACTGAGTGGGGAACGGGCTCTCTGTTGCCTGGGGTTCGATCGCCGGGGTGCTCATCTGTTGTGAAACTGTCGGAGACGGCAGCACCGTTTTCGATTCGGTGGTCGGCGGAACTGTCTTTGCCGGCGGTACCGTGATCGCTGGCGCGGGCTCTACCGTTGCCGGCGGCGTGGTTGCCGGCTTGCTGGTTGCCGGCGGCGTGGTGGTCGGGTTGGTGGTTGCCGGCGGCGTGGTGGTCGGCTTAGTGGTAGCTGGCGGCGTGGTGGTCGGCTTAGTGGTAGATGGTGGCGTGGTGGTCGGGTTGGTGGTAGCCGGTGGCGTGGTGCCCGGCTTAGTGGTAGCCGGCGCGGTGGTGCCCGGCTTGCTCGGCGTGGGCTTGGCGCTTGGCTTGGCGGTGGGACTCTTGCTAGCGCCCGCGCTGGAAGTGTTCTTGTTCTTGGCTGCCTCAGTCTTTGCCTTCTCATCAGCGGCGGCAAATGCCGCCATGGTGAAGTAGCTCGAGGAGCTGCTCGTGGACTCCGGTGTGTGCAAAATGGTGCCAACCGAGGGGTTCAGTGCGCTGATCATCCTGCCATTGCCAAGGTAAATCCCGATGTGCGACCAGTGGTTGGGGCCGTCCGGGTTTTGAACCACAAGATCGCCCGGCTGGGGATTGGTCGTTTCCACCATGGGCAACCACTGCTCCGTGCGCGGCAGGCCAACTCCCGCTTGTCCGTACGCCCACTGAACAAATCCGGAGCAGTCCCAGCCATTTTCAAAACTGGTGCCGCCCCAGACGTAGCTGTGCCCCAGGCCCTGGTAGGCGGCAACAAGAATATCCCTGCGAACCCTTGAAATCAGTTCTGCGGAGATTTCCGGGATGTCGCCACGCATGGCATTGACGGAACGGCCCAAGTGCGGCGTGTTTGCCGTGGGGTCGGTCAGGTCAATGATCTTCTTGGCGGCAGGCTTCTTGGCCAAGATCAAAGTATTTGCGAAGGAGATTTTCACGCCAAGACCTTGAGTCTCGAAGGCGTCGAACCCCACGGGCGTGTCCGCCTCGATGGTTTCGCCCGTCTGTACGAGCTCCTGGGCGCTCAGCGCGGCGGCAGCGTCGGCTGTGGACGTACCAACATAACCAGCCCCCACAAATCCCGCCGAGGCCAACAGTGTGCAGACAACCGACATGTTCAACTGATAGTGCCGTGATTTGCCTGGTGAAAACGTCACTCGGAGTCCTCCTGCTTCCTTGCACGCGGTATTGACGAGCCTACGCCGCTTCCTCACAAGCAAACAGCGTTTTTACAAAAAAGACTTGATTTAATAGGGAACCCGAGATTTTTACCATTTCATGCAAATGTTATGGAGATCACACAGCAAATCATTGTGGCTCTTGACGCCTCTATTAAGCAAAGTTGGTGCCTTTAAGACGAGAATGTGTCCCGAGCTAAACTATCTACGACCCGGCGCTGCGAATGATCCGCCGCACCACCGCCACAGCGATGGCGGCTGTCCTGTTGTCCACGCCCAATTTGTCGTAAATATGCACCAAGTGGGTTTTCACTGTTGCCTCGGAAATGAACAGGGCCCTGGCGATTGCCCTGTTGCTCATGCCCGTGGCCAGCAACTCCACCAGCTCCACTTCCCGGGCGGACAAGACGGGGGCCGGGTTGCGGATCCTCCCCATGAGCCGGGCGGCCACTTCGGGGGCCAGTGCCGTTTGCCCGGCCGCCGCGGACTGCACGGCCGCGCGAATTTGCTCCGGCGGGGCATCCTTGAGCATGTATCCGCTGGCGCCAGCCTCCACGGCAGCCAAAATGTCTGAGTCGGTGTCATAGGTGGTCAGAATCAGCACGGGGGGCGCATCCGGCAACGCCTTAATGGCTCGCGTGGCGCTCACCCCGTCCATGCCAGCCCCCATCTGCAGGTCCATGAGCACAACATCCACAGGCTCCCCCAGGGTGTGCCGGCGTTCCACTTCCTTGACGGCCGAGCCTCCCTCGGGCGCCTCCGCAACCACTGTGAACCCCTCGAATTCGGTCAACATGGCCCGCAGCCCAGCCCGCACCACCGGGTGGTCATCGACCAACAAAATACGGATCTCGCTCATGCGCCCGCCCCCTGGGTGCCACTGATCTCCAGTGGCAGACGGAGGGCCACCACAGTTCCCTCGCCCGGTGCCGATTCGATCGTCAGGGTTCCGCGTTGCGCCTCCACTCGCTCGCGCAGGGACCGCAAGCCAAAGCCGCTCCCGTCCGCCCGGTCCGCCACAGTGTCCGCAAGCTTCCCGGGCTCAAAGCCGCGACCGTCGTCGAACACGTCAAGGGTCACTTCGCTGCCCAGAAACGCCAGGCTGACGACGGCGGACGTGGCGTGGGCGTGCAGCCAGACATTCGCAAGGCTCGCCTGGGCGGCGCGCAGGAGAGTCACCCGAAAAGGCTGCGGCAGCTCGATGGGTTCGCCGTCGAGCCGGAAACTGCACCTCAGCGCGCCACCACGGGCGGCTGACTCGCTCTGGGTTTTTGTACACAGCCGGGACAGGCTCTCCACCAAGGACGTCTCGGCCAACGCCGGCGATGACAGTCCACGCACAAAGCTCCTGGCCTCTGCCAGGTTCTCGGCCGCCGTGGCCTCCACCATGGACAAGCTTTCCCTGGTGGACTCCTGATCACCTGACGCCAAACTGCGAAGTGCGGCCCGGGAAACCAAGATGATAGAAGAAAAGCCTTGCGCCAGGGTGTCGTGGATTTCCCGCGCCAACCTGGCCCGCTCAGCCAAGACGCCGGCCTCATGCTGGGTGGCGGCCAGTTCGGCACGGGTGTTGCGCAATTCCTCGGCAGCCCTGCGCTGGTTTTCGCCCTCCCGGAACAGCAAGCTGTACCCCTTGGAGGTGACCACGGCAAACGCCGCACCAAAAACGGGGCCAAGGATGACCGGCAAAGGCGGCACGCTTGAGCCCGCGGAAATCCACTGTGCCACGATGACTCCGGCCGTCATGAGAGCAACAGCAGGGATGGCTGCCCAGCGCGGCAAAAGATGCAGATGGAGGAAGAACAAGGGGAAGGCCAGCCAGGAGAACTCCACCGAACCAATCATGAGAACAGCCCACAAGGAGGTGATCACCGCCAACCAAAGGACGGCAAAACGTCTCGGGTTGCGTTCGATGGCACCGCCGGAGAATCTCTTTTCGGCCACTGTGCCCAGCAGGTACGTCACCGCCAGCAGCAGCGCCAACGTCAGGAACAAGAACTGTAAATGCTGCTCCGCCGGTGTGGTGAGCAGGCGAATCACGGCAACACCGAGCAGCACAGCAAAACCCACATGCAAGGTGACGCGCAGGAATCGCAAGATGGTCCCGCTCGTCACAGGACGGGCTTCCACGGCAGACATGCCCCAAGCTTAGGCGCTAGGAACCGCTGGCAGATCAACCAAATGGTTGAGTTTGATGTCATCCCCATGGCAGCGGCGAGATCAACCAAGCTCACGATGGAAGTGCCGCAGTTTCACAGGACAGTGGAAGTAGCCGCAAATCCTTTGTCGAAGGAGCCTCCAGCTTCCTCCGGGCCAATGAAAGAAGCCGCACATGTTCCTCGCCATCCGTGACATCCGCTTTGCCAAAGGACGGTTCGCCCTCATGGGCGCCGTGGTGGCGTTGATCAGCCTGCTGCTTGTTTTGCTCTCGGGCCTCACGGCCGGGCTGGGCAACCAGTCCACCTCCGCCGTCGCCCAACTCGGTGAAAAATCCGGCAGCCCCGTCAATCACCTAGTCTTCGGCGCCCCGGCCAAGAACGATGCCACGGTGTCCTTCACCGAAAGCCAGGTGACGGAGAGCCAGCTCCACGTCTGGGCGGCTGAACCCGGGGTGCGCTCCGTGGTGCCGCTGGGTATCAGCCAAAGTCGTTTCCAGGGCGCAGGTGCCAGTCAGGGCATCGCCAACGTCGCCGTGTTCGGCGTCGGCGTTCCGGCAGCGGGAACGCACGACGCCGGAGCTGGGATCGCGCCGTCGGACATCAGCGCCTCAACAGTGGTCATTGGCGAAAGCGTGGCCAAGGAACTCTCCCTCTCAACGGGTGACGCCGTCACCATTGCCGGCGCTTCCCTTAAGGTCTCGGGGATCGTGCCCGATCAGTGGTACTCACACAGCTCCGTTGTCTGGACCACGCTGCCCACCTGGAAGAAGGTGGCACACCTCAGCGACCCGGACCAGCTGGCAACCGTGCTCGCCGTGACGACTGAACCGGGCGCCACCGTGGACACAGACGCCGCCAACGCCGCAGCCGGCACCAGCAGCACCACCCGCAACGGATCTTTCGCCGGCCTGGGCGGTTACAAGAGCGAAAATGGCTCGCTGCTGATGATGCAGGCGTTTCTTTACGGGATTTCGGCCTTGGTCATTGTTGCTTTCCTGATGGTCTGGACGGTTCAGCGCACCCGTGACATTGCCGTGCTCAAGGCCATGGGGGCATCCGGTGGCTACCTGCTGCGCGATGCCCTGACCCAGGCCGCCCTGGTGCTCCTAGCCGGTGCGGGCGTCGGCGGGCTCATGGGCGTGGTGGGGGGCTTGCTTGCCGCACAGGCCGCACCGTTCCTGCTGACCCCCGCGACGACACTGCTCCCCGTTCTTGGCATTGTCGCGCTGGGCCTGGCGGGTGCGGCGCTGGCGGTCCGCAGGGTCACCCGCGTCGACGCCATGATCGCGCTCGGCGGGAACTAGTCCCCAATTCCTCCCCATTTGGAGCCGCTGGCGCGTCTCTAAATGGGGCCCCTCGGAATTGTGGGCCCAGCCACGCCTATCTCCAACTCGCAAGCTCGCCAACACCTAAGGAATCTCCCATGACTGCACTGAATCTGATCAATGTGACACTGCAATACCCCGATGGCGAGGGCACCATGACGGCGTTGGCTGCCGTGAACGTCTCCGTCCGTCCCGGCCAGTTCATGTCCCTGGTGGGCCCGTCGGGCTCGGGGAAGTCAAGTTTGTTGGCCGTGGCCGCAACCTTGATCAAGCCAACGTCGGGCCTGGTCATGATTGACGGCGTCGATGCCACCGCCTTGGGCGAGAAGGAGCTGGCCGCGCTGCGTCGGGACAAAATTGGCATCATCTTCCAGCAGCCCAACCTCCTGGCATCGCTCACGGCAGCCGAGCAGCTCATCATCACCGATCACCTGCGCGGAAAGTCCCGGCGCAAAGCCGCTGTTCGCGCTGCTGAACTCCTGGAGTTGGTGGGTCTTGCCGGGTGCGCCAAGAAGCGCCCGCATCAGCTCTCCGGGGGGCAGCGGCAGCGCGTGAACATTGCCCGTGCGCTCATGGCGCAGCCAACGGTGCTGCTGGTGGATGAGCCCACAGCAGCACTCGACCATGAACGTGGTGAGTCGATTGTGAGGCTGCTGCGAGAAGTCAGCGACGAGTTTAAGGTGGCAACCCTGATGGTCACCCATGACAGGGCATTCGTTCCCCTCACCGACGCCGTTGCCACCATGCGTGACGGTGTCCTGAGCGTTCCTGTCCCGGCCGTGGACACGGCCGCCGCTCGCTAGTGCCACGGGGCAAAAGCCAAGAATATCCAGCAATGCAATAGCATGAAGGAAACTCTTCTGTTTGACCAGCGCGATCGGAGCCATCCTCATCATGAAACGCCTTGCAGCCCTCGCCGGCAGCCTTCTCCTTGCTTTGACCATCTCTTCCTGCGGTGCCGCAGCGGGCCCCGTGGGCACGTGGGGCGAAGGTTACAAGACAGACAAAAAGCCCTACCTGGAGCTGGCACTGGGCCAGGAACAGGACGCAAACAAGGCCGGCTTCCTGACGGGCAGCGACGGGTGCAACCGTCTTTCGGGCCAGTGGCTGATGCTCGACGGCGAACTCACGTTCCCGGAGCTCGGTGGCACCAAGATGGCGTGCGAGGGCATGGACACCTGGCTGTCCAAGGCTGCCGGCGGCACCATTTCCGGTGACGTGCTGACAGTCACCGATGCCGGCGGCGCCACCCTGGGCACGTTGAAGCGACGCGGCTAATCCCCACGCCCTCCCCGTGAGCGGTCTGGATGTGAGCATCTGACCCGCAGAAAACGCCGAGAATCGCGTCTTTGACGCGATTTTTCGGCGTTTTCTGCGGGTCAGATGGCTGTGAAGCTAGCTACCGCAACCCCAGCTCGGGGGCTGGCAGGCCAAAGGTGTTCCGCAACGCGGACTTGGCTGCCAACCAGCCAGCCATGCCGTGAACGGCCGGCCCCGGCGGTGTGGACGCCGAGCCGAGGTACAGCCCGGGAACCGGGGTCCGCCACGGATCGGGTGAGATGACGGGCCGTTTCAACAGCTGCATCATGGTTACCGCGCCCGCGCTGATATCGCCACCAATGTAGTTGGCGTTGTAGTTGCCCACATCCTGCGCCGTTTGCGTGCTGGTGGCAAGGATCAAGTCCCGGAAACCGGGGGCGTGCTTTTCCACGGCACGGATTATGTCTTCGGTACAGTCGCGGGTGGAGCCGGCCGGTACATGAG
Source organism: Arthrobacter sp. TMN-49 (assembly GCF_054511095.1). Classification (NCBI taxonomy): domain Bacteria; kingdom Bacillati; phylum Actinomycetota; class Actinomycetes; order Micrococcales; family Micrococcaceae; genus Arthrobacter; species Arthrobacter sp. TMN-49. The sequence goes on from NZ_JBTNDH010000005.1 coordinate 117,702, forward strand.
TGTAGGCCCACAACGTTTGCTGTCCGGCGGGTGCCCGGCTGTCATCAATGACACCTGCCTGCACGGCAAGAACGTAGGGGTTCTCCGGGTGGCGGCCCGAGAGGACTTGCCCTTCAGCGAAGGCAATGTCTCGCCGGGAACCGCCCAAATGCACTGTGGGAGCGTTGCGAAGTTCAGGGGCCGTCCACGGCACGGGTCCGGAGAGCGCAAAATCAACTTTGCACACACCGGCTCCGTATTTAAATGATTCGAGTTGGCGTATATACCGTTGCGGTAATTCTTTGGCGGCCATGGCGGCCAAAGCCCGCGGCGTGGTGTTGAAGATGACGGCTTTGGCACCTGTTGACGATTTGATGTCGGCCAAGCTGTCGACACGGTGCGAAACCTCAATCTGACCGCCGTGAGCCAGCAGGTCATCCGCCAGGGCCTGCGCAATTGCCTGCGAACCGCCCCGCGGCACGGGCCACCCTCCCGCATGGGCGAGCACGCCGAGTAACATCCCGGCACCCGCCGTGGAGAGCGCTGGCAGGCGGCCAATGGCGTGGGCAGAGACGCCTGTCAGCATGGCCGGAGCCGCGTCGCCCTTGAAGCCAAGGTTCCACGCCGGAGTGCCTTGAAGTAGCGTACGCACCCCGTACTGGATCGCAGCGAGAGGGTCCTTGGGTACGCGCAGCAGGCTTCCCTGCGTGAAGTCAATGATGCCGTCCAACCTCCGCAGCAGCGGAGCCATCAAGGTTCGCCAGGCACGCCCGTCGGCACCAAGCCCCTCCACCGTCCGCTCCAGATCGCGGTAGGCAATGCCCGCCCGGCCACCGTCCAGCGGGTGCCCATAGGAGATCTCAGGCACCAGCAGCTCAATCCGCCGGCTCAGCTCAAACGCCTTGAAGAACGGCGAGGCCAGTGCCATGGGATGAACAGCTGCGCAAACGTCATGCCGAAATCCTGGCAACGTCAACTCAGCCGTTCTTGTGCCGCCACCTATGGACTCGGCGGCCTCAAAGAGCCGCACGGACAGCCCGGCCCGGGCAAGCGTTACGGCGGCAGCGAGCCCATTGGGGCCGGCCCCCACCACGGCAACATCCGTCATTGCACGGACCCCTCCGCGGCCTTCGGCGGCGTACCCTGCCCGGAGGCAACAAGTACGTCAGTCCGCTGCGCAGCAGCAATGTGGGCTGTCGCGGGGGCTGCTGGTGGGTCTACTAGGACGCCGCCTTGCGGGTCATCCACCGAACCACGGCGCACCACGTCGAAACCGGGCGAGAGCATGTCCCGGACGCACAGGCCGATGAGGGCACAGGTGGCCGCGGCAGCCGTCAGGGCAGCCAACAGGAAATAAGGTGCGTCAATGGCGTGCTGGTCGCTGAGGTTGCCCAGGACTTTGCTCCGGAACAGCATCAGGGCAATGAAGTGCGTGATGATGGCGGCCTGCCACACCAGTACGGGGCGCCAGCGCGGCAACGCCAACGCCAAGAGCGGCACCAACCAGACTGCGTGCCACGGTTCGGTGCCCTTGTTGACCACCATGAACCCCGCGGCAGCCACAAACATCAATTGCGCCACGCGGGGTTTGTGGGGCGTGTAGAGGGCCAGAGCAATCAGTCCAAGCACCAGGACCACCAAGAATACTGAGGCCAGTGCGTTGGTGACACCAACGTCCAGCGCCGGCCAGCCCATGCGTTGAGCCAACAGGTTGATGCCACCATAAATGGATGACTCTGAGGGTTCGGCGGCCAGCAGACTCTTCCAATAGTCCGGGATGGCCGGCGGATTGGCCGCCATCATGGGGGCCAGCACCAGCAACCAGGCAATGGCCGCAGCGGCGACCATCTCCAGCATTTTGGTGGTGTGGCCCGTGCGGATGCCCAGCAGCAGCAAAGCCAGCACAACGAATATGACGTAGGGCGCTGCCAAGGCGGCAACGCCGAACACCGCTCCGGCCCACAGGGTCTGCCGTCTTGCGAAGAGGTAGATGCCCAGGGCTACCAACGCGGCTGCCCAGAAGTCCCAACTGGCATAGGCGGTGAGGATCAGGACCGGGCTGGCAGCCACAATGGCGCCATCCCAGACCCTGCGCCGGGCTGCGCGGGCCACAAAAATCACTGTGACCATCCACGCAACGGCCATCAATGCGGCGTTCAGGTCAAAAAACGCCAGCTGCCGCAGCGCCCCGTCACCGGCACCACGCGTCAACCATGCCGTGATCCCGGCAATCCAGCCGGCAAGCACCGGGTGGTCAAAGGGTGATCCGGGCGAAAAGAACGGGACCATGGTCCCCAGTTTGCCGTCGACAAACGAGTTCGGAAAAGTGGAGAAGCACACGGTGGAGTACTGGTCGGGTGTGGTCCATCCGGCGGTTCGGCAATGAGACTTGGTCATCACGGCAATGATCGCGGACAGGGTTGTCATCAAGACCAAAACCCGTTCGATCGTGAAGAAGCCGGGGTTGATGCGCCCCGGCGCCGTTCGTTGACCCAACGGTCCGCCAACAGGCTCCGTCATGGTCCGCAACAACGGGTCGCTGCGTGAGGGCACCACTATGTGATGCCGGGGATGTGTCCCCGGAGCTTGTGAATCCGCCATGATGACGAGCCTACTCGGTGTTGGACCCTCAACCAGATTGCGTCATTGCGGAGCTAGAAGCCCCACTGTTCAACTGCTGGTGTGTTCTTGTCCCAGCCCAGCGTGCACACTTTGGCGGTGCCCAGCACAAAGTGGCGCCCTTGCCCGGCCGGCAGTCCCAGCCAGCGGGCCGTCATAATGCGCAGAAAGTGGCCGTGAGCCACCAGCAACACGTTCGCCTGGGCGCCGTCGGGCCGCTTAACCTCGAGCGCCCGCGCAACAATCGCATCGGCACGCTCAGCCACGTGGGAGAGCGACTCCCCGTTGGGCACACCGTCATCCCAAATCAGGTAGCCGGGGTTCTGCGCCCGCACCACACCGCTGTTGATGCCTTCGTAGTCGCCGTAGTCCCACTCGACGGCGTTGGGCTCCACCACGGCGTCGGGGAATCCCGCAAGGGTAGCCGTGCGGTGGGCACGTTGCAGCGGCGAGGTGAGCACCAGGTCAAAGTCGACGCCGGTCAGCGCCGCTTGCGCGGAGCGGGCCTGCGCTTCACCCTCGCTGGTCAACGGCAAATCCGTCAGGCCCGTGTACTGCCCGCTGCGGGACCACTCGGTTTCGCCATGGCGCAGCAGCCACAGCTTGGGACCGCCTGGAATGGGGGCCAGCGGTGCCGGAACGTTCGGTGCCTGCATGTTGGTGGTACTCATGGTGATCAGATCCAATCGGGTGTCGTTAGTTATTCTTCAACGGCCGGCGCGGGCTGTGATTCGGGCTGCTCCAGCCACCACTGGCGCAATACGTGTTCGGCCTTTTCCGGGCCCAAGGGTCCGTGTTCCATGCGCTCTTCAAGCAGGAAGTTGTAGGCGCGGCCCACCACGCGCCCCGGCTTGATGTCCAGCAGTGCCATGATGGCACCGCCGTCAAGGTCGGGACGAATCGAATCAAGCTCCTCCTGCTCGGCCAGCACAGCTATTCGTTCCTCAAGATCGTCATAGGCAAAGGCCAGCCGATCGGCCTTGCGCTGGTTGCGGGTGGTGACGTCGGAGCGGGTCAGCCGGTGCAGACGCTCCAGCAGGGGTCCGGCGTCGGTCACGTAGCGGCGCACGGCTGAGTCGCTCCAGCCGGCCTCACCGTAGCCGTAGAAGCGCATGTGCAGTTCCACAAGGCGAGACACAGCCTTGATGGAGTCGTTGTCAAAACGCAGTTCCTTCATGCGCTTGGCTGTCAGCTTCGCACCGGCAAGATCGTGGTGGCGGAAACTCACGCCGCCGCCGGGCTCAAATCGGCGGGTCTTGGGTTTTCCGACGTCGTGCATCAGGGCAGCAAAACGCAACACAAAGTCCGGGCCGGGAACGGGCCCGTCAGGCCCGCTCTCCAGCGAAGCCGCCTTTTCCAACACCTGCAAGGAGTGCTGGTAAACGTCCTTGTGCCTGTGGTGCTCATCGGTTTCCAACTTGAGCGCGGGCACTTCCGGCAGCACAAGATCGGCGAGCCCCGTGCCGACCAAAATGTCGACGCCGACGCGCGGATGCGCCCCACAAATCAATTTGACCAATTCGTCGCGAACCCGTTCAGCGGAAATAATGCTGATCCGCTCGGCCATGCCCGTCATGGCGGCCAGGACGTCCGGGTGCAGCGCAAAACCCAGCTGTGAGGCAAAACGCGCCGCACGCATCATCCGAAGCGGGTCATTGGAGAACGAATCCTCCGCCTTTCCGGGGGTCCGCAACAGCCCGGCAGCCAAGTCCTCGGCACCTCCGAAGGGGTCCACAAGTTCCATGGTCGGCAGGCGCAGGGCCATGGCATTGACGCTGAAGTCACGGCGTTGCAGGTCCTCGATCAAGGAGCTGCCAAAGGCCACAACTGGTTTGCGCGACTGCGGATCGTACGCCTCGGCGCGGTACGTGGTGACCTCAATGAGCAGAACTTCTTTGTTGCTGTTGCGCTTGCGGAAGCCGATGGTGCCAAAATCGCGGCCCATCTCCCAGTGCGAATCCGCCCATTTCTTGGCCACCAGGAGTATTTCCTCGGGTGTGGCGTTCGTGGTGAAATCCAGATCAGGGGATATTCGCCCTAAAAAGAGGTCGCGAACAGGTCCGCCCACAAGAGAAAGCTCGTAGCCAGCGTCAGTGAAGAGACGTCCCAGCTCAAGAACCACCGGATCAAATTTTGAAGTATCGGCCACCAAATTCATAGTCCCTTAAGAATGCCAGACTTTTCACGCCGTGCGCTTGCCCCTCCCGCTGCCAACCGTTTGGGCACCCGTGAAAACCACGCATCTGCCCTGTCATCATCTGTGCCCAAAGATAGCTAGAGTGGACTCCATGGTTCACCCAGTGCCGCGCGCGCCCAAGAGGAACCCGTTGCCCTCGGCAATGGGTCCATTGGTTGTGCCAGCTGCGCCCAGTGTTCCGAGCCAGCTGCCCACGGTGGAGGAAGTTTCCGCCGGTGGCGTGGTTGTTGAAATGCACGACGGCGTCCCCCGGGTTGCGATTATTGCCCGCATCAACCGTGGCGGCCGCCTTGAGTGGTGCCTGCCCAAGGGCCATCCGGAAGGTCAAGAGACGCATGCGCAGGCAGCCGTGCGTGAGATCGAGGAAGAAACAGGCATTGCCGGGGACGTTTTAGCCACACTTGGCAGCATTGACTACTGGTTCACCGTCAGCGGACACCGGGTCCACAAAACAGTCCACCACTTCTTGTTGCGCGCCACGGGCGGTTTCCTCACCATTGAAAACGACCCCGACCACGAGGCCGTAGACGTGGCCTGGGTTCCCTTGGATGAGCTGGCCAGGAAGCTCTCCTTCCCCAACGAGCGGCGCATTTCAGATCTGGCACGAGAATTACTGCCCGAATACTTCTAGTCACTCGTGGCCCTGGGCTTTCAGCACTCTATGAGCCAGCAGTGAGATGATGGGATCAATGTCTAACGAACAACGGGCTCACATCCCGCCTAAACCCACTGTCGCGCCACGTGTGGCTCTTGTGCAAACAATAGCCCCAAGCAATATGGAGGCCATGCCGCAGTTTGCAATGCAGGCCCCGCCAACCCAGTCGCAGCCCGTGGTGAGCCAGCAAACCAAGAACTCTGCGCCGTCGAACGCTGCCCGATCCAGCGCGTCCCTGGCCATCGGCACCTTGGCCTCACGCATCCTAGGCTTCATCAAGGGAATCGTGTTGGGCATTGCGATTGCCGGCACCACTGTTGGCAACATCTTTGAGGGCGCCAACATCCTGCCCAACCTGATCTTCCTGATGCTTGCCGGCGGGGTGTTCAATGCGGTTCTGATCCCGCAGATCGCCAAAGCGAGCAAACAGCCGGACAAGGGCGCAGATTTCATCTCCCGACTTCTGACGCTGGGCGTCATCGGCCTGTTGGTGCTGACGGCTATTGTCATGCTCCTGGCGGCTCCCATCATGGGGTTGTCCACTTCCTTTACCGGCAAGCAACTGGAACTGGCCATCACCTTTGGCCTGTTCCTGTTGCCGCAGATCTTCTTCTACGGACTGTTTTCCCTGCTGGGCCAGGTCCTGAACGCCCACAACTCCTTCAAGGCCTACGCTTGGGCCCCTGTCATCAACAATGTGGTGGCGATTGCGGGTCTGCTCGTGTTCATCGTCGTCGCAGGCGGTGTGGCCACCAGCCCGCATACTGTGGACAACTGGACCACGGCTCAGACCTGGATGCTGGCAGGAACGGCAACGCTGGGCATCGTGGTGCAGTCGGCCGTGTTGCTTCTTCCCGTCCACCGCCTGGGGCTGAATTTGCGTCCCAAGTTCGGCTGGAAGGACTCCGGTCTGGGTGCTGCGGCCAAGGTTGCCGTGTGGACCATGGGCACCATGATCATTGGCAACCTGAGCTTCATCATCATCCTCCGCGTCGCGACTATCCCCACCGGCGGCGACGCAAGCGCCGATCCCGACGCCGGCATTCCCGGGATTCTTATACTGAACCGCGCCACCGAGCTCTACATCATGCCGCACTCCATCATTGCCCTGTCCATTGCGACAGTGATGTTCACTGCCATGGCCCATGCAGCAGCAAGCAAGGATGCGTCCGGATTGCGCACCTCACTCGCAGGAGCGCTGCGCACCACCGGCATGGCCACAGTGTTTGCCGCCATTGCCCTGGTGGTACTGTCCGGGCCGTTCGGCATGCTCTTTGGCGGCAGTCAAGAGGTCGTGGGTCGTCAAATAGCCATCACACTCTCAATCCTGGCCATCGGCGCACCGTTCTACAGCATTAACTTCATCCTCAACCGGGTGTTTTACGCGCAGGAGAACGCCAAGACGCCTTTCATCATCCAATGCATCATGGTCTGCATTGGTTTGGGCGGGGCATTGCTGGCAAGTCTCCTGCCGCATGAGTTCATCATCTACGGCCTGGCCGCCAGTTACACCCTCAGCAATGTGCTGGGTCCCGTGGTCAGCCACCTGTTCCTGCGCGCCAAGCTGGGCGACTACGGCGGCGGGCTCATCATGCGCGCGCATATGCGCTTCCTGGCCGCAGCCCTCGTGGCGGGAATAGCCGGAGAACTGGCACTCATGCTCTTTGGCAGCACCTCAACCGGCGGGTTTATGTGGAGTTCTATTGCTGCGTCCGCAGTAACTTTGGCCGTTGTGGGCACAATCATGGCCGTGGCCTACATATTGGTTCTTAAACGCATGCGCGTGCAGGAAGTTGATGCGCTGCTCAACCCATTGATCAGCAGGGTCCGCAATCGTCTGACGTCGCGGTAGCTGGATTTAGCAGTATCTGCAGCCATTCAAGGAAGCAACCACTGAACTTTCAGTGTTTTCCGATAGAATCAGTCAGAATATGGCTTTGCGTATTGTTCGCTGAAGCCACCATGTTTGTTAGAGGAGGATTTGGTGCCACAACCCATCGACGTGGGCTCGATCCTTGGCGGCCGTTACAAGGTTACTGGCCGCATCTTGGCTTCTGCCGAGGACGACGTCATTTTGGATGGCCTGGATCAGGTCCTTAATAGGCCTGTCAGCATCCTTGTTTCGGCTGTGGGGAACTCAGCCAGCCTGACGAAAAGTGCCCGTGAGGTGGCCATTGGGACGCGTATTTCCGGCGTCGCCATCCTTGATCTGGGTGTTCAGGACCATGCCACCTACCTCATCGCGGCCAGGACCTCGCCGGCAGAACTGCTGGACCTTGTGGTCCCCACGGAAGCTGTGGAACAGGTCTATCAGGAGCCGTTCTTCACCGATACCCTCGGCACTGAGATCTTTGGCAAGGCACGCGACGCCGCTCCTGTGAGCAGCGCCTATGTGTATGAGGACAATTCGCCCATGACACCGGCGCACCCGTTGCCTCCCGCACGGCAGAAACCTGCCCCCACCCCGCCCACGGCCGCCGTGGCAGCCGCGGCGATTCCCGCCGTCGAGCCTTCCACGCCTGCCCCACAAACACCGTCCAAGGTGACATTGTGGGATGAGGACGACTACGGGTTCATCAACGAGGACCACGAGGAAACTGTGGCCCAGGAACGCCGTGCGGGCACATTCCCCGCTGAACTCCGCGACGCGAGCGATGACTACGCCCCGGATGACTTGCTCGAGGAGGACGACGGAAACGCTCCCCGGGTCAGTGGCCGCTGGCTAACCGGTGCCATTGTGAGTGTTTTGCTCATTGGTGCGCTAATTTTTGCGCTCCAGCACATCGGGACGTTGTTCAACGGTTCCAGCAACGAGGCAGGGGTGAGTACGAGTACCTCGGCAACACCGCCCCCCAGTGCGGCAGCATCCCCCTCGGCGGCGCCGAAACCGCCGACTGTCGCCCCTGCTATCAACGGCCTGACCGACATCACCACCTACGCCCCTGGCGTGCAGAACTACGGTGAGACGTACTTCCCCCGCCTCAAGGACGCTATCGACGGCAACAAGGGCACCTACTGGCCCACTGTCGAGTTCTCCAATGCCGACTTCGCAAACATGACCGAGGGTGTGGATTTGGTTGTCGAATTGGCCCAGGAATCCACCATCAGCTCCGTCACCATCAATCAGTTGGCCGGATCCGGCGGACAGTTCAACATCCTGACCAACAGCAAGCCCGATCTTCAGGGGGCCACGAAGATTGGCAGCGGCTCCTTTAGCTCCCCTGACTTCACGTTGACGGCAGCCCCGGGAGTCAAGGCCAAGTACGTCATCATCAGCTTCACGCAGTTGCCAAAACTCCAGCCGTTCGTGACATACCCCTTTGGCTTGAAGATCACCGAGATCAGTATTAAGTAATCCACCGCCTTGCCCACGTCAGCGTGAGCGGAATAACGGCGTCCCCATACCGGTTGTGAATAGCGAAGGCCCCCATTGAACCGCCACGCCGCGGTCCATCAAAGTAGGAAGAGGAACACTCACCCGTGAGCACGCAAGCAACCCCCGCAAGCGATGTCCGTGATGTCATCATCGTCGGTTCCGGTCCCGCAGGATACACAGCGGCAATCTACACAGCCCGCGCGGATCTCAAGCCGCTCATGATCGCCGGTTCCGTGACGGCAGGCGGCGAGCTGATGAACACGACAGAGGTAGAGAACTTCCCCGGCTTCCCCGAGGGCATCATGGGCCCGGACCTGATGGAGAACTTGGGCCAACAGGCCGAAAAGTTTGGCACCGAGGTGATGTACGACGACGTGACTTCCGTGGAGCTGGAAGGCGCCATCAAGACTGTGACCCTCGCCGATGGCCAGGAATTCAAGGCACGCGCCGTTATCATTTCCACCGGATCCGCTTACCGCGAGCTCGGTGTTGACGGCGAAAAGCGTCTTGTCGGTCATGGCGTGAGCTCCTGCGCCACCTGCGACGGTTTCTTCTTCAAGGGTCATGACATAGCCGTTATTGGTGGTGGCGATTCCGCCATGGAGGAAGCGATCTTCCTGACCAAATTCGCCGATTCTGTGACTGTTGTGCACCGCCGCGACACCCTCCGCGCCTCCAAGATCATGGCCGATCGCGCCCTGAACCACCCGAAGATCAAGTTCATCTGGAACTCGGAGGTCGTGGGCGTTGATGGTGACGCGAAGGTCACCGGAATTCGCCTGAACAATCTGGTCACGGGCGAGAAGAGCGAACTGACTGTCACGGGCGTATTCGTTGCCATTGGCAACGATCCCCGTGTCGACCTGGTCAAGGGAGTTCTGGAGCTGACCGGAGCCGGCACCATCGCCGTTGAGGGTCGCTCGTCCAAGACCAACCTGCCGGGCGTCTTTGCCGCCGGCGACGTCGTGGACCCAACCTACCGCCAAGCCATCACGGCTGCGGGCTCAGGATGTGTTGCCGCACTGGATGTGGAACACTTCTTGGCCGATGCGAATTCTTAAGAGAAAGTAGTTCACCATGAGTAATGCCAAGAGTGCAACGGATGCAACATTTACCGTCGACGTATTGAACTCCGAAAAGCCTGTCATTGTGGATTTCTGGGCCGAGTGGTGTGGCCCCTGCCGCAAACTTGGTCCCATCCTCGATGAGATCTCTGTAGAGTACGCGGACAAGGTGGACGTCATCAAGGTCGACGTCGATGCCAACCCCGGCATTTCTGCCAAGTACGGAATCACCTCCATCCCGGCCGTATACCTGTTCGAGGGTGGCGAGGTCAAAAGCACAGTGGTGGGCGCCCGGCCCAAGCAGTACTTTGAAAAGGAATTTGCTGATTTCCTAAAGTAGTCCTTCAGAGTTTTCCAGTGGGGTGGGGGGGGGGGGGGGGGGGGGGGGGAGGCGACCTTGGGAGGGGGGGGGTGGGGCGCTAGGGTGGGGGCGGTGGGGAAGTCGGGGGGGGGGGTT